>NZ_JAXMOX010000162.1:0-11099 GCF_034669605.1 Leisingera sp. | reverse complement strand
AGGACATGGGGGCTGCCGGCCTCACCTGCTCGGCCGTGGAAATGGGCGACAAGGGCAAGCTGGGCGTCAAGCTGAACCTCGAAGACGTGCCGCAGCGCGAAGAGAATATGACAGCCTATGAAATGATGCTGTCGGAATCTCAGGAACGGATGCTGATGGTGCTGAAGCCCGAACTGGAAGCAGACGCCCGCGCCGTGTTCGAAAAATGGGACCTGGATTTTGCCATCGTTGGCGAAACCATTGCCGAGGACCGCTTCCTGATCCTGCACAACGGTGACGTGAAAGCGGATCTGGTGCTGTCGAAACTGGCCTCCACCGCGCCGGAATACGACCGCCCCTGGGTGCCGACCCCGGCGGCTGAGCCGCTGACCGACGCCGATGTGCCCACCATTGACCCGATCGACGGGCTGAAGGCGCTGCTCGCCTCGCCGAACTATGCCGGCAAGCAGTGGGTTTACGAGCAGTACGACACCACCGTGATGGGCGACACCCAGCGCCGCCCCGGCGCCGGCTCCGGCATCGTCCGGGTGCATGGCACCGGCAAGAAGCTGGCCTTCACCTCCGACGTGACCCCGCGCTACGTCAAGGCGAACCCGTTCGAGGGCGGCAAACAGGCGGTGGCCGAGGCCTATCGCAACCTGACAGCTGTGGGCGCCAAGCCGCTGGCAACAACCGACAACCTGAACTTCGGCAACCCCGAAAAGCCCGAAATCATGGGCCAGTTCGTCGGCGCCATCAAAGGCATCGGCGAGGCCGTGGCCGCGCTGGATATGCCGATCGTTTCCGGCAATGTTTCGCTCTACAATGAAACCGACGGCAAAGGCATCCTGCCGACCCCGACCATTGGCGCCGTTGGCTTGATTGCCGCGGGCGAAGAGCCGATCACCGGCGAGGTCCGCGACGGTCATGTCGCCCTGCTGGTCGGTGAAACCATTGGCCATCTGGGCCAGTCGGCGCTGCTGGCCGAGGTCTTCAACCGCGAGGACGGCGACGCCCCGGCAGTTGATCTGGAAGCCGAAAAGCGCAACGGCGAATTTATCCGCGCCAACCGCGAGCTGATCAAAGCCTGCACCGATCTGGCCGATGGCGGCCTTGCGCTGGCGGCGTTTGAGATGGCGGAAGCGGCCGGCGTTGGCGTGCAGATCGACGCAGGCGATACCCCGACCGTGTTTGGCGAGGATCAGGCCCGCTACCTGGTCGCCTGCAACTTTGACCAGGCCGAAGCGCTGATGCTGGCCGCAGGCCAGGCCGGCGTGTCGCTGGCCACTGTAGGCAAATTCGGCGGTGACATGGTCAAGATCGGCGGTTCCGAGGCGCCGCTGGCCGAGCTGAAGGAGGTCTTCCGCTCCAGCTTTGCCGCTGCGGTCGCCTGATCTAAACGAGCCGCGCTGCCTTTGCCGGGCACCGCGGCAAAGTGAAGCGCAAGGGTGGGATGGCGCAGCCGTCCCGCCCTTTCTTTTAAACCGGGGACCGGCCTTTGACCCTTCCTGAGCTGACAGAGGACTGCAGCCGTTGCGCCGCCCTGTGCTGTCTCGCCTATCCTTTTCAGGCGCATGAAGACTTTGGCCTGCTCAAAGACGCGGACACGCCCTGCCCCAACCTTGGCCCGGATTTCCGCTGCACGATCCACGAGGATCTGAACCCGCGCGGCTTTGGCGGCTGCGTGGCCTATTCCTGCGCCGGCGCCGGCCAGCGGGTGACGCAAGTGTTGTTCGGCGGCGAAACCTGGCGCGATGATCCTGACCTGCTGCCGCATATGACCTATGCCCTGCGGGTGCTGCGGCCGATCCACGAGGCGCTGCTGGTGCTGCAGGAGGCCGCCGCGCTGCCCCTGCCAGTGGCGCTGCAAACCCGCTGCGCAGACCTGGCCGCATCGCTTTGCCCGGAAGACCCGGACTCGGTCTGGGACTTTGAGGAAGACAGCGTGCAGGACGCCCTTGCCGCGCTGCCGGATTTTGTGGAAAGTCTGGCGCCCTTTGCGCAGGACGGCAGTTAATCCTGCTTGCAGAGGCCCCGGCGGCCGCCTACATTTTTACCAAACAAGACAAAGGACTTCTCCGGATGCCCATGCAAGCCCACGAAATCGAAGAACTGCTGCGCGAAAGCTTTCCCGACGCTGAAATCCAGGTGGCCGGTACCGACGGCGTGCATATGTCGGCGATGGTCGTCGACGAAAGCTTCCGCGGCAAGAACCGCGTCCAGCAGCAGCGCGCCGTCTATGCCGCGCTGAAAGGCAAGATGGACGGCCCCGACGGCGAACTGCACGCGCTGGCGCTGACCACAAAAGCGCCGGAATAATCCGCCCGGACTGGCTGCTAGTGTCGGCAGGAAATCAAGTTTCTCCGGCTGCGGCTCTTTTATTGCAGCCCATTTTGGCATATCTCGCGCTCAACGACTTTCTGCCGGTCCCCCCACGGCGGCACGACCAAAAGGACATGAACCAATGACCGACGCAAAAACCCGCATCGACGAAACCGTCAAAGCCAACGACGTGGTGCTCTTCATGAAAGGCACCAAGGAAATGCCCCAATGCGGCTTCTCCTCGCGTGTGGCAGGCGTTTTGAACTACATCGGCGTGGACTACACCGATGTGAACGTGCTGGCGGACGAAGACATCCGTTCCGGCATCAAGGAATACTCCGACTGGCCGACCATCCCGCAGCTTTACATCAAGGGTGAGTTTGTCGGCGGCTGCGACATCATCACCGAGATGACCCTGTCAGGCGAGCTGGACGGCATGTTCGATCAAAACGGCATTGCCTTCAACAAAGAGGCCGCCGACAAGATCCGCGAAGCCAACGGCTGAAGGCTGAAGGCTCTTTTCATCACAAAGGCCTGCCGCATCCTGTTGCGGCAGGCCTTTTATGTTTGGTGACGGGTGCGGGATTTTACGCCGCGTCGATCAGCATCAGGTCATCGGCGGTAAAACTTCCGCCGCCCCCTGCGTAGACTCAGGCCATTGTCAAACGGGCCAATGTCAAACCGCAGGCTGGGCCTTTTCTTCGATTTCCTGCGCCAGCGCCTCGGTCCGGGCGGCCAGTTCGGCCAGGCTCTCGGTGACCTGCGGCGGCACGATCGGAACTTCGATCCGCTCGGGTTCCGGTGCCGGCATGGCGCGCAGATCCGCCAGTTCCTGGTCGCGTTCGGCCAGCACGGCCTCAACCTCCTTGATCCGGTCCTCGACCGCGGCAGTCTTGTCGGCCAGCATCAGGCCGGCCATCAGCAGCATCCGCGCTTCGGGCATCCGGCCGATCTGGTCCGACAGCACCTGCGCTTCGTTATCCAGCATTTTGGCGGCAGAATGCAGGTAGCTTTCCTCGCCCTCCTGGCAGGAGACCTCAAAGCCGCGGCCGCCGATCATTATGGTCACTTCCGGCATCAGACTTCCTCCCCTTCCGGCAGGTTGCGGGCATTGGCCAATAGCGGCTCCAGCTTGGCCAGCACCGCGTTGACCTGGGCCTGGTCACTGGCCTGGGCTGCGCGCAGGCCTTCGATCTCGGCTTCCATTGCGGTGTTGATCAGCCCGGCATCGCCCAGGCTCCGGGCGTTGGCGTCGCGCAGCGCGGTGTTCGAGGCGCGCAGCTCCTCGTTGGCCTGGCGCAACAGCTGCAGTTCGGTGTCGAGCCGCAGCAGGGTTTCATTCTGGCGTTCAATCTCCGCGCCCATGTCCTGGGCCGGGGCCGCATCCGCCGGTGCTGCCGCAGAAACCGATGCCTCTTCCATCTGGGCCATCAGCCTGGCATTGGCAGCCTGGGCTTGCGCAAGCTGCTCCTCCAGCGCTCCCTTGTCGCTGGCGGCGGTATTGGCCGCGGCCTCCAGTTCGGCTTTGAGACGCGCAACTTCGCTGCGCAGGGCTTCCTTTTCCGCCGGATCCCCGGCTTCGTTGCGCAACAGCTGCAGTTCGGCTTCCATCGCCGCCACATCTTCGCTTCGGGCAGGTGCCTGGTTGCCAGCCTCCTGCAGCCGTGCGCGCAGCACCCTCACCCGCTCTTCCAGCTGCGCATTGGCAAGCTTTTCTTCTTCCAGAGCCTGTTCAATTTCAGCCGTTGCCGCACCAGCCGCCGCTGCCTCT
This sequence comes from Leisingera sp., assembly GCF_034669605.1. Classification (GTDB taxonomy): domain Bacteria; phylum Pseudomonadota; class Alphaproteobacteria; order Rhodobacterales; family Rhodobacteraceae; genus Leisingera. The sequence continues at coordinate 7,027 of NZ_JAXMOX010000162.1, read as the reverse complement.
GCCGCTCTGGCGGCCTCCGCCGCGGCCTCAACGGCCTTGGCCTTATCCGCGTCGCGCGCGTCCTGCAGTGCGGCCGAGCCGGCGCTGATACGCTCAAGCGCAGCCTGAATGCGGCCTTGCAATTCTTCAATCTGGTTCATGCCTGTCCCTCACCCGTCCACATCAGTGCCATATTCCTTCCGGCGCCCGCGCGAATCGCGCATCTGCCGCCGACATGGGCCAGTTCTTCCCTTTCAGGGATAAAACACCCCCCCTTGTCTTTCAACCACTTGACGCGCCAACTTCGCGCAACATAGCAGAGTTGCGCGCAACCATGCTTGATCTTTGCGGCATCGCTGTTATTGAGCGCAGCAATTGCCTGTTAACGCCAAAGGACGATCCAAGTGGACCTGACAGCCCTGCGCACCGCCAATCCCGACCATTGGAACAAGGCCGCCGCCATCCGCGCGCTGGCTCTGGACGCCGTCGCCGCCGCCAATTCCGGCCACACCGGCATGCCGATCGGCATGGCCGACGTGGCGACCGTGCTGTTTGAAAAGCACCTCAAATTCGATGCCGCCAACCCGCAGTGGCCGGACCGCGACCGCTTCATCCTGTCGGCGGGCCACGGCTCGATGCTGATTTATGCGCTGCTCTATCTGTCCGGCGACAAACAGGTGACGCTTGATCAGATCAAGAACTTCCGCCAGACCGGCGCGATCACCGCGGGCCATCCGGAAAACTTCCTGATCGACGCGGTCGAGGTCACCACCGGACCGCTCGGCCAGGGCCTCTCCAACGCTGTCGGCTTCGCCATGGCCGAGGAAATGCAGCGCGCCCATTACGGCAAGAAGGTCGTCGATCACCACACTTATGTGATCGCAGGCGACGGCTGCCTGATGGAAGGCATCAGCCAGGAGGCCATCGGCCTGGCCGGCCGCCACCAGCTGGGCAAGCTGATCGTGTTCTGGGACAACAACAACATCACCATCGACGGCACGGTTGATCTGTCCGACCGCACCAATCAGGTGCAGCGCTTCAAGGCCTCGGGCTGGCAGGTGCTGGAAATCGACGGCCACGACCCCAAGGCCATCGACGAGGCGATCATTGCCGCCAAGAAGTCCAAGAAACCCTCGATGATTGCCTGCAAGACCCATATTGCCCTGGGCCATGCCGCGCAGGACACCTCCAAAGGCCACGGCGCGTTGACCGACCAGGACCAGCTGCAGGCGGCCAAGGATGCCTATGGCTGGACCAGCGGCCCGTTCGAAGTGCCGGCGGATATCAAATCCCAGTGGGAAGAAATCGGCGCCCGCGGCAAGACCGAGCGCGAAGCCTGGGAAGCCCGCTTTGCCGAGCTGTCCTCGCAAAAACAGGACCGTTTCAACCGCGCCTACAGCCGGGACACCCCCAAGAAGCTGTCCGCCACCATCAAGGCGCTGAAAAAGCAGGGGTCCGAGACCCAGCCCAAGGTTGCCACCCGCAAGTCTTCGGAAATGGCGCTGGAAGTGATCAACCCGATCATGCCGGAAACCGTGGGCGGCTCTGCTGACCTGACCGGATCCAACAACACCAAGACCGGCGATCTGGGCATGTTCGACACCGACAACCGCAAAGGGCGTTACGTCTATTGGGGTATCCGCGAGCACGGCATGGCCGCGGCGATGAACGGCATGGTGCTGCACGGCGGCATGCGCGCTTACGGCGGCACCTTCTTCTGCTTCACCGACTACGCCCGCCCGGCGATGCGCCTGGCCGCCCTGTCGAAGATCCCGACCGTGTTTGTGATGACCCATGATTCAATCGGCGTCGGCGAAGACGGCCCGACCCATCAGCCGGTCGAACACCTGGCGATCTGCCGCGCGACCCCGAACACCTATGTGTTCCGCCCCGCCGACACCGTGGAAACCGCCGAGGCCTGGGAAATTGCCCTCACCGCCAAGGAAACCCCGTCGGTGATGACCCTGACCCGTCAGAACCTGCCGACCGTCCGGACCGAGCACAAGCTCAGCAACATGGTTGAAAAAGGCGCCTATGTGCTGGCCGAGGCCGAGAACAAACGCCAGGTGATCCTGATCGCCACCGGTTCCGAGGTTTCCGTCGCGATGGACGCCAAGGCCAAGCTGGAGGCCGAGGGCATCGGCACCCGCGTCGTCTCCATGCCCTGCATGGAGCTGTTTGCACAGCAGGACGAAGCCTACCGCCGCAAGGTCCTGCCCGCAGGCCCGGTCCGCGTCGGCATCGAGGCGGCTGTGCGCGACGGCGGCTGGGACCGCTGGCTCTTGGGCGAGCGCGGCCAGGAGAAGAAAGCCGGTTTCGTCGGCATGGACCGCTTCGGCGCCTCTGCTCCGGCAGGCGAACTGTTCGAGCGCTTTGGCATCACCGCCGAGGGCACAGTAGCCAAGGTGAAAGAGCTGCTGGGCTGAGGCAAACACGCTTCACGCACCGAAAGAATTTCTTCATGGGCGCCTCCGGGCGCCCATTTTCATTTCGCCGTCTATTGGGTTTTGGCTTCCTTCAGCACGTGAAATTCAGGTGACTCCAAAACCTGGGTATTGTTTCCCACCAGGTCAAAAGGCGTTTCCCCCATGTCATTTGTGGCGCCTGGATCAGCGCCGGCCTCCAGCAGAACGCGGATGATTTCGGGCCGTCCCCATTTTGCGACCCCATGCAGCGGTGTCCAGTTGTTGGCGGTCCGTGCATTCGGATCGGCGCCAGCCTTTAGCAATACGACAACATTCTCAGGACTGCCGGCGGCGGTGACAAAGTGGATCGGTTTGCGGTCAAGACTGTCAGGTGCCGAAACATCAGCGCCCGCGGCGATCAGGGCGCGGATCGTATCCGCTCTGGCGCCCCCAGCGAAATGCAACGGCGACCGTCCCATTGGATCCTTGCCGTTCACATCTTCACCTTCGGCAACCAGCTGCTCAACCGAGGCCGGAGTTGCAGTCTCGTAAAACTCCGCATTGCAGAGAACCCCGCAGGGTCCGGCGGCGAAAGCCGGCAAGGCGGTGGCGCTAAAGACAAAAACACTCAGCATCAAATTTCTCACAGCAGGCCCTCTCCCGACACAGATAGCAGAACAGCAGCGGATCAGGCTGCGAACCGCCTCCGGTATGACCCGCTGTCTGTCTGTTATTTGATCCTGCAAGGGTTACGAGAGGGTAAACGCCGGGCCGGATGCGGATTAAGAACGGTCTGCCTTTTGGCCTGCAATTCCCCGCCATGCAGGGGCAACCACCTTGGTCGCCAGCGGAATCAGCAGCAGCCCCAGCACAACGCCGAACACCCCGTCCATCGCCGCCTTGGCGCTCCACTCGGCAAAGCCGGTCCAGGCCGCAGGCACCGCGTGGCCTACCGCATAGGCCCAATCGTGGATGTGATGCCCCAGCCAGCCAAAGCCCAGCACCTCCAGCCCGTGAATGAGAATCGAGCCGCCGACCCACAGCATCGCGGCAGTGCCGACCACCGACAGGATCTTCATCAGCACCGGCATGAACTTCACCAGACCGCGCCCCAGCCCGCGCCCCGGAGAGGTCCGCGCGTTCTGCGCCAGGTACAGGCCGACATCATCCATCTTCACGATCAGCGCGACCGAGCCGTAAACCGCCAGCGTCACCCCGATGGCCACCACCGCCAGGGTCGCCGCCTGCATCCAGACATTCGGCGCCTCAATGGCGGCCAGCGCGATGGTCATGATCTCCGCCGACAGGATGAAGTCGGTCTTGATCGCGCCCTTGATCTTCTCTTCCTCCAGATGGCCGGGGTCCTTGATGCTCATATCCTCGTCAATCGCGTGGCTGGCGTGCGGGAACAGCACGTGAAAGATCTTCTCGGCCCCCTCGAAACACAGGTAGCACCCGCCCAGCATCAGCAGTGGCGTAATGAGCCACGGCGCAAAGTTAGCCAGCAGCATCGCCACCGGCAGCAGCAGGATCAGCTTGTTGAACAGCGAGCCGCGGGTGATGCGCCAGATGATCGGCAGCTCCCGCGCAGGCTCAAAGCCCTGCAGGTATTTGGGCGTCACCGCCGCATCGTCGATGATCACCCCCGCGGGTTTGGCCCCGGCCTTGCCTGCCGCCGCCGCCACATCATCGACCGAGGCCGCCGCCACCTTGGCAATCCCCGCCACATCGTCCAGTAGCGCCAGCAAACCGCTCATGCCAAATCCCTTAATCCCTGTCCGCCTATGGCTGGCAATCTGCCCGCTTCCGGCGTCCGCCGCAAGCGTTAGCGCCACCGCATCCGCGGCCGGTTCTCCGTTAACGCCACCGGCGGGAGCCGTTAGCGCCACCGGTGGAATTTTGCGCTAACAGTTTCATTTAATGCCGCTTTTACCTCTTTAGACCACATCTGCACCGGTCTATATGGCGGGCAAAGGTTTTTGCTCGCTTGGAGACGTAACTCATGACCATCAAAGTCGGGATCAACGGTTTTGGCCGCATCGGCCGCTGCACCCTGTCGCATATCGCAGCCTCGGGCCGCGACGACATCGAAGTGATCAAGGTGAACGCCACCGGCCCGCTGGACACCGCAGCGCATCTGATCAAATACGACTCTGTGCATGGCCGTTTCCCCGGCGAGGTCACCATCGGCGACGGCACCATGAACCTGGGCCGCGGCGACATGCAGATGTTCTCGACCTACGACATGGGTGAGCTGGACTGGTCGGGTTGCGACGTGGTGCTGGAATGCACCGGCAAGTTCAACGACGGCGAAAAGGCCAAGGCGCATCTGGAGCGCGGCGCCAAGAAAGTGCTGCTGTCCGCCCCCGGCAAAAATGTCGACAAGACCATCGTGTTCGGCGTCAATGACGACCAGCTGACCGCGGCGGACACGATGATCTCCAACGGCTCCTGCACCACCAACTGCCTGGCGCCGCTGGCCAAGGTGCTGGACGAGGCGTTCGGCATCGAGCACGGCATCATGACCACCATCCACGCCTACACCGGCGACCAGCCGACCCTGGATCGCCGCCACAAGGACCTGTACCGCGCCCGCGCCGCCGCCATGTCGATGATCCCGACCTCGACCGGTGCTGCCAAGGCCCTGGGGGAAGTGCTGCCGAACCTGAAAGGCCGTCTGGACGGCTCCGCGATCCGCGTGCCGACCCCGAATGTCTCCGCCGTGGACCTGACCTTCCGCGCCGGCCGCGACGTGACCGCCGAGCAGGTCAACGCCGCCGTCAAGGAAGCCGCCGAAGGCCCGATGAAGGGTGTTCTGGGCTATGAGCCGGCGCCGCTGGTCTCCGTCGACTTCAACCACTCGCCGGAAAGCTCGATTTTTGCACCGGACCAGACCCGGGTTCTGGACAACCGCCTGGTTCGGGTGCTGGCCTGGTACGACAACGAATGGGGCTTCTCGGTCCGCATGGCCGATGTCGCCGTTGCCATGGGTAAACTGGGTTAAGGCAGACCGGGGCCGGCCGCGGCCTGACCTCTTGAGACTTCACGTCCGCTCAGGTTATCTGGGCGGGCGTTTTCAATTGCGGCGGAGCCCCGATGACCAACCGGATTGCCATTTCCCTCGGGGTGTTCCTGATCGCCGCCGCGGTGATCGACATCGCCATGTTCGGTGATCTGAACATGATCTTCCTGGGCAAGAAACTGTTTGCCCTGATCGACTGGATCGCTTTCTGGCGCTGACCCCCGCCGCCGCACCTGCTGCGCCAGTGCGTTTCAAATTTTTCTCTTGAAATACACAGCAGCGGCACCGGCCGCCGCGCGCGCAGCGCGCCGCCGGCAGCACAAAGCCGGGCCCAGGGCCCGGCTTTGCTGGTATTCAAATCCGCATCGCGCCTCAGGCGGTTTTGCCCAGACGCTCCATCAGCTTGTCTTTGACCAGCGGGGTGACGAATTTCGACACGTCACCGTCCAGCCGGGCGATTTCCTTAACCAGTTTCGAGGCAATCGCCTGGTGCCGCGCCTCGGCCATCAGGAACACAGTCTCGATCGAGCTGTCCAACGCCCGGTTCATGCCGACCATCTGAAACTCATACTCAAAATCGGCAACCGCCCGCAGACCGCGCACGATGATCTGGGCGCCGACGTCGCGGGCGCAGTCGATCAGCAGGTTTTCAAACGGATGCGCGACAATCTCGGTCCCGGTTTCGGTGCTCAGCTTGGCGCATTCCGCTTCAATCATGCCAACCCGTTCTTCCAGGTTGAACAAAGGCCCCTTGTCGCGGTTTATCGCCACGCCGATGACCAGCTTGTCCACCATCGCACTGGCGCGGCGGATAATGTCGATATGCCCGATAGTGATCGGGTCAAAGGTACCGGGATACAGACCCACACGCATCGGCGGCCTCCTGCCTTGTCAAAATTTCTGCGCAGGCAAACATATTTGCTGCCCTCATTGCAAGAGGGCAGAAATACGGACCCCGCCCCGCGGCTCAGTGCCCCATGATCATGTCCTGCAAGGCGTTCTTCTCCATCGCCACCTGTGCAAGCTGCGCTTTCACTGCATCCCCGAGGGTTATGATTCCAATGAGTTTCCCATCCTCGACCACCGGCATGTGGCGGAACCGCCCATCGGTCATCTGCTTCAGGATCTGCCCCACATTGGATTGGCTGGTGCAGGTGACCAGCTCGCGCGTCATATAGCCGCTGACCGGCTTGTCCAGGCAGCTGGACCCCGCTTTGGCCAATTCCCGCACAATGTCGCGTTCGGAGAGGATGCCGTCCGGGTATTCGCCGTCAGCTGAAACCACCACGGTGCCGAAACGGTTCTCCGACATGACTTTTGCAGCTTCGGCAACGCTTGCATGCAGCGAGACGGTGACCACACCGGAACCGGCCTTGGACTTCAAAATCTCCTGAACAAGCATGCTGCGCACCTCCGTAACTTTATTGCGGTATAATTAAGTGTGCCGCAACGCAGCTTCAAGTCAAGGCTTCCAGCCGGGCAACCTCGTCGCGGATGCCTTTAGACAACGCATGGGCAAACCGGTTCAGCCGCTCGCTGCGCTGGTCGCCCTGGTGCCGCACCAGATGGAAACTGCGGCTGAGGCTGACCTTATCGGTCAGGATCTTGCGCAGCATCCGGT
>NZ_JAXMOX010000161.1:0-11285 GCF_034669605.1 Leisingera sp. | reverse complement strand
CGGTGGCAAAACCGCCAAAACGCAGTTCTCCGAACAGGCGCTGGTATTCGATCTTGGGGCAGCGGTTCTGGATCACAGTGACACCGCGCGCCTCTGCCCTTGCAGCGGCTTCGGCATGTTCCACACCGATCTGCATCCAGATGGCCTGCAGCTCAGGGAACCACTCCAGCGCCTCGTCCACAATGGGCGGCACCGCCTCGGAACGGCGGAAGATGTCGACCATGTCCACCGGCACATCGATTTCAGAAAGGCCGGCCCGCACTGTTTCCCCGAACAGCATCTTGCCTGCATGGCCGGGGTTCACAGGAATCACCCGGTAGCCTTTGAGCCCCAGATACCGCGCCACGTAATAACTGGGGCGCACCGGGTTCATCGACACACCGACCACGGCCACTGTCTTGGCCCGCTGCAGGACCGCTTTCAGATGGTTATCACTGTATTCCGTCATGCCGCGCACCCTAGCCCTGCCTTCCGCATCCGCAAAGCCGGATTCACCTCCGGCCCAGAAAAAAGCGCCCGGACGAACCGGGCGCTAGGTATGGAACGAGGGACAGTGAAAAAGATCTGCGGTGGTTCCATTCCGCAGTCCCTATTGAATATGGGCCACAGTTGAAAAAATAAAAGACCACCTCTCGCATTTGTGAGGTGACAGGCTATTTGCGCAGAACCGCAGGCCAGTGGGCACGCCCGTCCGCAATCAATTGCACGGTGTCTGCGCGCCACAGATGATGAACCCTTCGGTTGTTCAGAAGATACAGATCTCCGTCCACGATGGCCCAGATCTGCGGGTTTCCGTCATGCAGCTGCCCCTGCGACACTGCATAGGCGCAATAGCCGCCAAAGGCTGGCGCAAAGGCCCGGGGATTGGCCTCGAACAGCGCCTGATTGCGGGCCGAGGCAAAGCGCCAGACGACACCCTTCCACATCACCGCATGGCTGCGCCGTCCGGGCTCTGCCGCGCCGTGTTCGAAGAACGCAACTGCATCATAGCCGCCGATAGCGACCCCTGCGCGAGAGGAGTAAACAGCAGCATCCGCCCGCACCGCCCCCGGCAGGGACATCACCATCACCGCAACGGCCATCAGGACCAGACGCAAGGCCACATTGCACTCCATTCACTTGCTGCAACAGACTTCTGACTCTGCCGCACCGCTCCGCCTTTGCAAAGGCGGTATACGCAGATGTGATCAGCCTGTGACGGCCGGCACCGCGGCCCTACCGGGCGATAGAGGCATAAAGCGCGATGGCGGCCGCGTTGGACACATTGAGCGAGCCAAAGCCGCCCGCGGCGTCAATCTTGACCAGCCCGTCAACGGTCTCCTTGGTTTTCTGCCGCAGTCCCGGGCCTTCGGCGCCCAGCACCAGGGCCACAGGCAGGTGCTTCTTGCCGTCCAGCGCGGCCTCGACGGTCTGATCCGCCTCGCCGTCCAGCCCCAGCACGATGAAGCCCATCCGCTGCAGTTCGGTGATGTTATCAGACAGGTTGCGCATCCGCAGGTAGGGCTGGCGTTCCAGCGCGCCGCTGGCGGTCTTGGCCAGCGCCCCGGTTTCCGGCGCCGAGTGATGGCGGGTGCCGATCACCGCGCTGGCACCCAGCACCTCGGCCGAGCGCAGAATCGCGCCGACGTTATGCGGATCGGTCACCCGGTCCAGCAGCAAGACCCGCGGCGCCTCGCGGCCGATGCAATTTTCTGCCAGACCGCCCCAGTTCAGCGGCTTCACTTCCAGCGCCGCGCCCTGGTGCACCGACTGCGCATCGATCGGCGGATTGAACTTGCGCGGGTCGATCACCTCGGCCTCGACGCCCGAGGCCGCAATCGCATCGGACAGTTTCACTTCGGCGTTCATGGTCACCATCAGGCGCAGTTTTTCCCGCTGGGGATTCATCAGCGCATCGCGCACCGCATGCAGCCCGAACAGCCATACAGTTTCTGCCGAAGCGGCCTTTTTGGACTGTTCTTTTTCGACGACCCATTTGGGTTTCTTGGACATTTTGCTCTCCAGCAGAAAGAATTTCCGGGCGCTTTGAAAAACTTGCGATTTTCCTGTTGACGCCCGTTTGGCCTGCTAGTAATCACGCCTCCACGTCAGGTGCAACACTCACCTGACAGTGGGCGACAGGCCGCAAGGTGTGGCAGGGGACTGTAACTCCCTCGCGGAGACGCACGCCTGGTTCGATTCCAGGGTCGCCCACCATCTTCTCTCTTTTACAGACCGGACGATGGTGGTTCAGCTGCAAGCTGAACAGGCTGAACGCTGCCCGGCACAGCAAAAAGCCCGCATGAAGTTCGCGGGCTTTCCAATTGATTTAGAATGCGAATGTGCCGGTCAGGCGGTTTCGGCCACGGCCTGGTCCGCCCAGGCGATCAACGCGTCCAGATCCGGCCCCGCCGCCACCGCCATGCCGTCGGCAAAAGCCTGGAACGGCTCCACATTCATTTTGTTGACGCCGGAAATCACCGGAATGCCCAATGCCAGCGCCTCCCCGATGATGGGGCGCATGCCGCGTCCGTCGGCCTCATGCTTGCCGAATTTATTGACGATCATCAGCTGCGGCCGCGGTTCGGATTGCAGCGCGGCCGAGACCTTCCCGACCGCCCGTTCCAGCGCTTCCGGGTTCAGCCGGCAGCCGCGGGCACCCGCGCCCAGGGATTGCGAAATCCGGATGGTTTCGCCGTCTGGCAGAACCCGCACATCCATGTCGCAGAGTTCCTTGTCGTAGCATTCCACATTGGTCTGCACGATGCCCGCCAGGCGAAAGCCCTTGGCTCGCAGTTTCTCTGCCAGCTCACTCAGCAATCGGTCGGTGGCACCGCGTTCTTGGGTCATCACATAGGCCAGGTGCATCGGTTACTCTCTCCAGTCTCGTGTCTTTTTATAGGTGGTCATACGGCGTGCAGGGTCAACCCCTACCAGGGCAGAGGCTGATAGCCGATGACAGGCGCGTGCAGGATCAGCAGGATCAGGAAAACCGCTGCCGCCGGCACCGCCTCAAGCATTGCAGGGCGCAGGCGCGCGAGATTCAGCCGCGCTGTATTGCGGCTGAGACGGTTCCATTCGCCCTGCCCCAGCCGGCGCTGTGTGCGGCTGTCGATCAGTCCCATGCCGATCCAGGCAAACCCCGCGAACAGGCCGAACAGGATCACATGTGCCAGATCGCCATTGGCCAGCAGATGCGCCCCGGCCCACAGCGCCATCGCGGCCAGCAGCGGATGGCGGCTGACCGCCAGAATGCCGGGATCCGCCGGATCAAAGGCCCGCAGCCCCAGGCCCCCGAAACTGAACGGGTTCTGCCGCATCATCCCCGCCACAGCCAGCAGGCAGGCCAGCGGCATAAGCAGAAGCGGCGCCCAGCGCAAGAGGTTCCAATGTGGCAGCACCCCGGCATAAGGCGCCCGTGCCGCCGCCACGGCCAGCCAGGCCAGAATTGCCAGCGACAGCAGGCTGTAGGCAATGGTATAGCCGCCCAGCCCCAAGTGGCGCACCAGCCAGGGCCGCACCGGCGGGCGCACCGGGATCGCGTAGCTGAACAGAAACAGTGCCAGCGCCGCGGTGAATTCAAGCCAGCCCATCGGGGTTTCTCCAGAATTAGATCAGTCTCGATCAAGGCTATACGCGGGCGGGCAGTATAGAACGTTGCCCCAGATCAAAAAAGGGCGCCGCCGGGGCGCCCTTCTCATGTCGCTGCAGCCAGGCTTACAGCCCCAGCGCCTTGCGCCGCTCCTCGGCAAAGCCCTGCACCATGCGGTCGGCAATCAGCGCCAGGATCGCCATCGCCGCCCCGGCGGAAATGCCCAGCCCGACATCCGCCTGCCCCAGCGCCAGATAAATCGATTGGCCCAGGCCGGTGGTGCCGATCAGCGCCGCAATCACCAGCATTGCAAAGGCGTAAAGGATGGTCTGGTTCAGCCCCAGCAGGATCGACGGCGCCGCATAAGGCGCGCGAATGTCCTTGAGCGTCTGCCATCTGGTGGCACCGGAGGCGGTTGCGGCCTCGATCATCTCTTCCGGCGTTGCGACCAGCCCATGCCGGGTGTAGCGGATCATCGGCACGATGGCATAGGCGATGATCGCCAGGAAGGCCGAGAACTCGCCGATCTGGAACACCATCAGCACCGGAATCAGGAAGACGAACAGCGGGATCGTCTGCAGCATGTCGCAGGTCGGGCGCACCACCCGCCACAGGCCCGGCGACACCGCCGAGGCAAGGCCGATCGCGCCGCCCATCACCGCGCAGGCAAACACCGCAGCACCGGAGAGATACAGCGACAGCAGCGCCCGCTCCCACAGGCCGGAGATCAGGATGGTACCGAGCAGGACCACGGTCAGGATCGCCAGCCCGCGCCCGCCAGCCACCCAGCCCAGCGCCCCGGCGCCCACCAGCACAAAGGGCCAGGGCAGCTGCGAGATACCCGTTTCCAGCATGCCGGCGGCAATCAGCAGCATCACGCCCAGCGCCAGTCGGCCGCGCAGGGCCAGGACCAGCCCCGCAGCGGCGGCCGCCGCAAACAGTCCCAGGCTCATCGCCGGGGTCCAGGCAAAGCCCCAGGTGAAGGGCAGCACCGCCTGATCCAGCCCGATCCGCAGCGGCAGCAGCACATAGAACAGCACGTTGGTCTTCAGCGCCGTCAGCGCATCGGCATTTGCAGTGGTAAAGGCCGACAGCCCCCTGTCCACACTGTCCGCCACCGGGTTGAACAGGGCATAGGCGCCGGGCTGCTGAAGGCTGCCCCAGAAGGCCGCACTCACCGCCGCGCCGGTGGCCAGAATGCCCCAGGCGATGCGCGGGTCGTGTTTCTCGCGCCGGTCTTCGGTCAGGGTGCCGCTCATCCGGTCGATCAGGATTGCAAAGATCACGATCACCAGCCCCGCCAGCAGGCTTTGGCCGAACTGCGCCTTGCGCATGGTCAAAAGGACCTCCCAGCCGATATCGTCAAAGCCGCCGATCACGGCGGCGATGATCACCATCGACAGCGCCGCCATCAGGCATTGGTTGACACCGACCATGATCTGCTGCCCGGCGGAAGGGATCTCGCACTGGAACAGCTGCTGAAGGCGGGTGCCGCCGGCCATGACGGCGGCCTCCTTGATCTCGGGCTCCACCCGCTCCAGGCCAAGCAGCACATTGCGGGCCATTGGCGGCGCGGCATAGATGGCGGAGGCAATCAGCCCCACCACCGGGCCAAAGCCGAACAGCACCAGCAAGGGGGTGAGATAGGCAAAGGTCGGAACCGTCTGCATGATGTCCAGCAGCGCCTGCACCGGTTTGCGGATCTTCGGGTATTCATTGGCCAGAATGCCGATGCTGCCGCCGATGATCAGCGCCAGCGGTACCGAGACCGCGACCAGCGCCAGCGTATTCATGCTCTCGGGCCAGTAGCCCGACGCCAGCACGAACCCCAGACCTGCGATGGCCATCAGCGCCATCCGCACCCCGCCCAGGGTCCAGGCCAATGCCGCGGTGGCGCAGATGACCAGCGGCCAGGGGGTGTTGCTCAGCACGTAACTGGCGGCTTCCATCGGATAGAACATCAGCGCCGAGAAACTGCGGGCCGCAGGTTTGATCAGCGCCAGGAACCACTCCATGGCGGCCCCCACCCAGTCGGTGGCGGGCAGCACCCAGGCGGCGGGAAATTTCATCAGCCAAGGCACACTGCTTTCCAAAAGCAGGCACAGAGCGCCAACCGCCGCTGCGATCAGCGCCGCCGCGGCGCCTTTTGTCAGACCCGCCATCAGCCCTGCTCCACCTGCAGCGCCGCCGCCAGGTCTGCCGGGTTCACAACGCCAACCAGCTGGCCGTCCGCCGACCGGACCGGCACCGGATCGTACAGCTCCATGCAGCGTGCCAGGGCGGCATCCAGCGTCATGTCCTGACGCAGGCCGGGATCATCGGCGCCATAAACCAGCTCCGCACCGGTTTCCATCACCGAGGCCACACGGGCATGGCGGCCCTTAGCCACATCCTTGGAAAACTCGCGCACGTAATCATCCACCGGGCGCAGCACGATGTCGGCCGGCGTGCCGATCTGCACAATCCTGCCATCGCGCATGATGGCGATGCGGTCGGCCAGTTTCAGCGCCTCGTTGATGTCATGGGTGATGAAGACGATGGTGGTCTTCAGCTTGGCCTGGATCTCGAGGAATTCATCCTGCAGCTGCCGCCGGATCAGCGGGTCGAGTGCCGAGAACGGCTCATCCAGGAACCAGACCGAGCAATCCGCCACCAGTGAGCGGGCAATGCCGACCCGCTGGCGCTGGCCGCCGGACAGCTCGCGCGGGTAGTGGTTTTCGCGGCCGCGCAGGCCGACCAGAGTGATCACCTCTTCCGCCTTGGCCTGCCGTTGCTTTTTCTTCACCCCCTGGACCCGCAAGGGATAAGCAACATTTTCGACGACCGTCATATGCGGGAACAGGCCAAAATGCTGGAACACCATACCCAGCTTTTTGCGGCGCAGTTCGATCAGCCGCTTGGCGCTGGCCTCGACGATGTTTTCGCCGTCGATGCGGATTTCACCACCGGTTGGGTGCAGCAGATGCGAGATGCAACGGATCAGGGTCGACTTGCCGGAGCCCGACAGCCCCATGATCACAAACAACTCCCCTTCCCTCACTTGAAAGGAAGCATTCTGAACCGCCGGGATCAGCCCCTTGCGGCGCAGCGCCCCGGCAGCGTCATGCGGCGAGTGATGGTTTGCCAGCGCCTCTTTCAAGGCGCTGCCTGCGTCATTGCCAAACACCTGCCAGACATTCCGGCAGGTGATGGCAGGCGTGCCGGTGCCGGCTTCAGGGCCGCTCACTGGGCAGGGCTCACTTGATCGCGGCGTCGACAACCGGGCGCCACTTGGCCTCATTCTCGGCCAACCAGGCAGCAACAACCTCTTCAACCTTGCCGCCGTCCACATCAATCGCCCCCATCATCGGCTGCTGGTCTTCCACAGCCAAAGTGTAATTCGACAGGATCTCATAGGCTGCAGGCCAGGTTTCCTCAGTGCCGGACCAGGCCGCCTTGAAGATGCGCGAGGGCGAGAAATCGCAATCATTCACCGCGTTCGGGTTCGGGCCCCAGGCCGGATCCGTGAAACAGGCCTCTTCGCCCGGCGGCAGATCGACAAATTTCACATCATAGGCCGACATCGCCCAATGCGGCTGCCAGAAGGTGACCAGCAGCGGCGTCTTACGTTCAGTCGCAGCGCGCAGTTCAACGATCAGGGCGGCCTCGGAGCCCGCAGGCACGGCCTTGAACGGCAGGTCCAGCCCGGCCATGCGGTCGGCGCCAGGCGTGCCCCAGTCGGCGGGATAATCCACCAGGCGGCCATTGGGCAGGGTTTCCGCGGTGGCGAACTGCATCGCGCAGTCCTTCAGCGCTTCCCAGGCCGGCAGGCCGGGGCAGATCTCGGCCACATGCGCCGGATAGGCGATGCCTTCGCGCGCGTTCAGCTCCAGATCGCCGAGTTCGACCACGGTGCCCTCTTCGATCTTCTTGGCATATTCATCCGAGACGTTCGACGACCAGATTTCCAGCGTCGCGTGAATGTCGCCATCGGCAATCGCCTGGAACTGGTTCAGCATCCCGGCCGAGACAAATTCCACCTCATAGCCCGCGGCCTCCAGCATCCCGGCGGCAATATGGGTGGTCACATGCTGGCCGGTCCATTCATTGACTGCCAGCTTGATCGGCTTGCTGGTATCGCCGAGTTCCGCCGCCGAGGCAAAACCCGCAGCAACCGTCATTGATGCGGCGCCCAGCGCCAGCGCATATCCTTTGAAGTTCATTATTCTACTCCCTGTCAGTGGCCTTGCGCCGCCGATTGCCCGGCTTGGCGCCTGATTTTGGACCCCGGTGGTTCATGGCTGCCGCTGGCCTTGCGGCTGATCTTGTTGTTGCCATCAGACGCCCACGTTCCAAGTGTGGCCGGGGATAATGCAAGTATTGGAACATATTACGACGGTTTGTCGAGCCGATGCGGCAGGAAATGCGAAATATTCCGATTAACGGTTTAAGTTCTTGTGCAATCAGTCAAGTTCCAAAAGCACCCTGCTCCGCGCAACTGACGCCTGCATCCGGCATAGCGCGGCAGCGGATACCGCTTCAAGCCATTGCGCGCAAACAACAGCAGCGCCCCCGCCCGGGGCGGGAGCACTGAAACCGGAAACCGGGCCCGGCGGGTCAGGACCGGCCCTTGCCGGTGGCCTCCTCGACAATCGGCATCCACTTGGCCCGGTTCACTGCCAGCCAGCCGCGGGCCGCGCCCTGCGGGGTTTCGCCCCGGACATCCACCAGGCCGATCAGCGGCTGCTGGTCCCAGATACTCAGCTCGTAGTTCTTCAGGATCTCATGGGCAGCCGGCCAGCGCGCCTTGAATCCGGACCAGCTCGCCTTCATCACCCCGCCGCGGTAAAAGTCGCAATCGCCTGCGGCCTTGGGGTTCGGCCCCCAGGAGGGATCAGTGAAACAGGCGGGTTCCGGCTTCGGCAGGCGCACAAATTGCAACGCATAAGATGACATCGCCCAGTGCGGCGCCCAGAAGGTGGCGATCACCGGGCGCTTTTCCTTATAGGCGTTCTGGAATTGCTCAACGATTGCGGCCTCGGAGTCGGCCGCAACCACATCAAACGGCAGGCCCAGGGCCCGGATCCGGTCCGCCCCCGGCGACCCCCAGGATTCCGGATAGCCGACGTAGATACCGCGCTTGCCCTTGCCATCTGCCGAGAAGATACCTGCGCAGTCGCGCAGCGCCTCCCAATCCGGCAGGCCAGGGCACATCTGCGCCACATAGGGCGGGAAAACCACACCATTGCGGGCGTCCAGCCCCATGTCGCCCAACTCCTCAACGCCGCCGGAATCGCGCACGGCGTAATAGTCCTCCGGGCTGCTGGTGGTCCAGATCTCCATTAGAGCGTGGACATCACCTGCGGCCAGCTCGTCATAGATGGCGGCCGGATCCGACTCCACGTATTCCACCGTATAGCCTGCCTCTTCCAGCATGCCGCCGGCGATGTATGTCGACAGATGCTGGCCAGTCCAGTTGTTCAGCGACAACCGGATCGGCGTCCCCGCATCCCCCATGTCGGCTGCGTGAACAGCCCCTGAAACCGCCAGCGCCCCCAGCGCTGCCGCAAACGCTTTGAAATTCATTAGCGCCACTCCCGTACTGCCAGTATTTCCACCCGCCGCACCCCCGGGCACGGCTCTGGATCCGGTATAGCGGGCGGGAGTTGACAAAGGTTAACACGCGGCCGGAAGCGGCGGTCCTATGGCGCGGAAAAAACCTAAAACTTGCCTCAACCGCGGAGCACGCAAACTGGCTGCCTTGGCCGGCTAGCCGGTCCTGCGCGCCGCCAGCAGCACCGGATCATAGGTCAGCGGCAGCTTGCCGCCCCTGCCGAAGCGCTGCCGGTAGCTGTCCTCGAATTCCTGCAGCCGCCCGCGGCTCCAGCTTTGCTGGGCGTGGCCGTTGACGCCGGTCCGGCGCAGGTGTTTCAGCAGGTCCAGGGCGGTATCGAACTCCAGCACCGCCGGCTGCTGCCTGACGGCCCGGATCTCCAAGCCTTCCGGCAGCACCGACGGCCATTCCCCGGCGTCCAGATAGCTGGGTGCGGCGGCGGCTGACCCCAGCGCAGCCAACTCGCGGAACTGGTTGCGGCCAAAGCCGGACAGCGCCAGCCAGCCGCCGGGTTTCAGCCGCGCCGCCAGCCGGGCGGTCAAGGCCGGCAGGTCCGCGACCCACTGAACAGTCGAGGCTGAGGCGATCAGGTCAAACTGCTGCGGCAGCGGCAGGGTCTCGACAGCGCCGGCCTCGAACCGGGACTGCGCCGGGGCTGCGCCCCCCAGCGCCTGCAGCGCCTGCGCCGCCTCGGGCACCAGGTCATTCAAAAGCAGGCTGCCGGCCGTGAACCGCTGCAGCAATTGCCGGGTCAGATGGCCGGTGCCGCAACCGAACTCCAATACCGCCTCGAACCGGCGGGGCGCGCCCTGCGCTTGCAGCAGACCGGCAAGCTGCGCCGCAATGTCCGCCTGCACGGATGCGGTGCCATGGTAGCTTTTCAGCCCGCGGCGGAAGCTTTGGCGCACACGTCCCTGATCCAGCTGAGGCGGCAGCGTGTCTTTCACAGGAACAGCTCCTCCCAGTGCGAGAAACGGTCAAAGGGCGCATGCGGCGCATCCAGATGCGAGACGTTCTGCCCAGCCCAGGCCCGTGCCAGGTTGGCCGGCGGGAATATCTTGTCGCCGGAGCTGATCCAGACGCTGTCAAAACGCATCTGCGGCGCATCCCCGCGGCGCTCAACCGCCAGGAGCTCGGTGCGGCGCGCCTCCACGTCCAGCGCCTCGGCCTTTTGCTCAGCGCCGAACACGCGGGTCAGAAAGCTTTGGTAGCTTTCCAGGCTCAGCGTCTCCAGTGTCCTGCGGAACACCGCAGGCGGAATGCCCGCACCGCGGTTCACAGGCTGCAAACTGCCGTTCACTGCCGCCTTGCGCCGGAACGGGTCAGGCCGCCCCTGCTGCCAATGAGCATAAGAGGCGACGCCGAAAGACCAGGCCAGCAGGCTGACCTGCCCGTAACCGGACAGGTCCGGCAATTCAGCATCCAAATCGGTGTAACCGCTGGCAAACAGGATGTCCTGCGCGCCGTCCAGATGCCAGAACACCTCCGGCCCCACAGCCCAGCCGCCAAAAACCACGATGGCCTCGGCTGCACTGTCCTGTTTGAGCCAGCGGAATTCCATAACTACAGCTCCCGCGCCAGCCGCAGCATGCCCGCGGTGATTTCGCTCAGCTGATCCGGGGACGTGATGAAGGGCGGCATGGTATAGATGTTCTTGCCGAACGGGCGCAGGAAGACGCCCATGTCATGCGCCCGGGCATGGGCTTCGTCCGCCGAGACCGCATGCGTCATCTCGATAACGCCAATGGCGCCCAGCACCCGCACATCCGCCACATTCGGCAGATCCCGCGCAGGCGCCAGTTCAGCCAGCATCTGCTGGCCAATCGCGGCAACGGTGCCGCGCCAGTCCTGCCCGGTGAGCAAATCCAGCGAGGCCTTGGCCGCAGCGCAGGCCAGCGGATTGGCCATATAGGTCGGCCCATGCATGAAGATCCCGGGATTGCCGCCGCCGACCCCTTCGGCGACGCGGTCGTTCGTCATGGTGCAGGCGAATGAGATATGCCCGCCGGTCAGCCCCTTGCCGAGGCAGATGATGTCCGGCTCCACGGTGCAGAAGCCGGTCGCGAACAGCTCCCCCGTGCGGCCGAAGCCGGTGGCGATCTCGTCAAAGATCAGCAGGAT
>NZ_JAXMOX010000160.1:0-11335 GCF_034669605.1 Leisingera sp. | reverse complement strand
CCCGAACATTTTTGAGCCTGCTATTGCCAAGGCCCACAAGCGCGCCGCCTTTGCGGCAGCGGATTTGGCACTGGCGGCCTCTGGCACGGTGTCGCTGGAGCTGGCCGCCGCGGCCACGCCGATGGTGATTGCTTACAAATTCCAATGGCTGACCTGGCAGATCATGAAACGCATGGCGCTGATCGACACCGTGACGCTGGTCAATCTGGTAAGCGGTGCCCGCGTGGTGCCGGAATGCCTGGGACCGGAGTGCACGCCGGACAACATCGCTGCCCGGATGGCTGCGGTTTCAGCAGATCCTGATGCGCAATTGGGCGCCATGGATGTGACCATGCAACGTCTTGGCAAAGGCGGTGAAGAGCCTGGCCTGCGTGCCGCCCGCGCGGTCCTGGACCGTTTGCCCAGCCGGTAGAGCGGGAGCGCGGCGGAGGCTGATGCCTCCGCCACCAGAAGCCGCAGCGATGGCGCAGAACACCAGCGTCAGGCAGAAACGTTAAGC
Organism: Leisingera sp.; assembly: GCF_034669605.1. GTDB lineage: Bacteria > Pseudomonadota > Alphaproteobacteria > Rhodobacterales > Rhodobacteraceae > Leisingera. The sequence goes on along the minus strand of NZ_JAXMOX010000160.1, from coordinate 10,836 downwards.
TCCGGACTACTGGCTGGGAAGCGCTTGGGGGCAGATCTGCCCCCAAGCGCTTGTGTACTTTGTTTCAAGGCTTCCGCGTCAAGGACCGGTCGAACTGGCGCGCAAAGGCTGCGCCTTCCTTGACCCGGTGTTGCTGTGTGACGCTTCAGTAGCCGCGCCAGATCCAGCCGCCGCCAAAGATGCGGCTGCCCTCCGTCGCGTAGAACACGCAGGCCTGGCCGGGCGAGACGCCTTCCTCCGGGGTCAGCAGTTCGACTTCAGCGGTGGTGCCGCTCAAGGGGCGGATGATAGCCTCGCGCGGAGGACGGGTGGAGCGGACCTTGACCTTCACATGCCACTCATCCTGCGAGGTGAAGGGCGCGTCGCCCAGCCAGTTGATCTCGCGAACGGGGATAGTGCGGGTTGCCAGCAGCGCCTTGGGGCCGACGACAACCTGTTTTTTGTCCACGTCAAGCTTGACCACATACAGTGGTTCGCTGAGGCCGCCGATGCCAAGGCCGCGCCGCTGGCCGATGGTGTAGTGCAAGACCCCGTTGTGGCGGCCCAGCACCCGGCCGTCGGAATGGACGATGTCACCCGGTTCCGCAGCACCGGGGCGCAGTTTTTCGATCACCCCGGCATAGTTTCCATCCGGCACAAAGCAGATGTCCTGGCTGTCGGGCTTGTCTGCCACGGCCAGCCCGTATTGCGCCGCCATCTCCCGTGTTGCGTCCTTGGAGGGCAGATGCCCCAGCGGAAAGCGCAGGTAATCCAGCTGTTCCGGAGTGGTGGAGAACAGGAAGTAGCTCTGGTCGCGGTTTGCATCCTCGGCACTGTGCAGCTCTGGTCCGTTTGCCCCCATCATGCGCTGGATGTAATGGCCGGTGGCCATGCAGTCGGCCTCCAGATCCTTGGCGGTCTCCAGAAGGTCCTTGAACTTGACCCGTTCGTTGCAACGGATGCAGGGAACCGGGGTTGCACCGGCCAGATAGCTGTCGGCGAATTCGTCAATCACCGCATCCTTAAATATGTTCTCATAATCCAGGACGTAATGCGGGAAGCCGCGTTCTTCGGCGACGCGCCGCGCGTCGTGAATATCGATGCCGGCGCAGCAGGCGCCTTTCTTGGCCAATGCCGCGCCGTGATCATAGAGCTGCAGCGTCACGCCGACCACGTCATAGCCCTGATCGGCCAAGTATGCAGCGACTACAGAGCTGTCGACGCCGCCCGACATGGCAACCACCACGCGGGTTTCCGAGGGCGGTTTCGCAAAGCCGAGCGAGTTTAGGTTTGAGTCGTGGTCCAGCGCCATGGGGCAGCTCCTGAAGGCAAGGGGGCAGGCGCCGCAGAATATAGGAAAATCCTACAGACTCTCAAGGGCCGTGGTTCACGTGCCGTTAAGCCTGATCGGAAATTCTTACGCCAGACCCGACGAACAAGATCTTCAGAGGGAAGTCAGAGGGAAGAAAGATGTTTTTGAAGAAAGTTGACGGGCCGCGCGCCGTCACCCTGCCGGATGGTACCATCATGACCCGGGCGGACCTGCCGCCGGAAACCACAAAGCGCTGGGTCGCTTCGCGCAAGGCCGCGGTGGTGCGCGGTGTTCTCTACGGCCTGCTGCCGCAGAAGGAGGCCATGCAACGCTACGGGCTGAGCGAGGAAGAGTTCCGAAGCTGGGTCGCCGCGGTTGCGGACCATGGCGAAGAAGCCCTGAAAACCACACGTCTCAAAAAATTCCGGGCACCGGAAGCAAAATAGTCAGGGCCGCCCTTGAGTTGCATTTGCAAATTAACCATCATGGTAACGAGGCATTAACTTTTTTCCACCAAGGTTAACAGGACCTGAGGGAAACAGTGTACAGGCGGAGAAAATAATATGCGCATTCTGCTGGTTGAGGATGATCCAACCACGGCCAAAAGCATCGAACTGATGCTGACCCATGCCAACCTGAACGTCTACTCGACGGATTTGGGGGAAGAAGGCATCGATCTGGCCAAGCTTTACGACTATGACCTGATCCTGCTGGATCTGGGGCTGCCCGATATGAACGGCCACGAGGTCCTGCGCCAGCTGCGCATGTCCCGCATTGAAACGCCCATTCTGATCCTGTCCGGAGCCGATGATACCGACAATAAGATCAAGGGCTTCGGCTTCGGCGCGGACGACTATCTGACCAAGCCTTTCCACCGCGAGGAACTGGTGGCGCGGATCCATGCGATTATCCGCCGGTCCAAGGGGCATTCGCAGTCTATCATCAAGACCGGCAAGATCGCGGTCAACCTGGATGCCAAGACAGTCGAGGCCGGCGGTAAGGCGGTGCATCTGACCGGCAAGGAATACCAGATGCTGGAGCTTCTGTCCCTGCGCAAGGGGACAACGCTGACCAAGGAGATGTTCCTGAACCATCTTTATGGCGGCATGGATGAGCCTGAACTGAAAATCATTGATGTTTTCATCTGCAAGTTGCGTAAAAAGCTCAGCAATGCAACAGGCGGCGAGAATTATATCGAGACTGTCTGGGGCCGCGGCTATGTTCTGCGCGACCCGCAGGAAGATCACATGGCAGGCGGCCAAAGGTTGGCAGTCGGCGCCTGAAAGGACGATCACCCGGGCGGCACGTGACCCCGTGCCGCCGGTTGCAAAGACCTGCCGGCTGGCAGGTCTTTTTGCTTGTTGCAGCTTGTTGCCGCCGGCCTGACGGATGCGCTGGACGCGGCCGGCCCGGCACCTTATCACGAAAGGGAAGAACGAAGAGGGACCGCGCGTGGTGCAGAAAACAGAAAAAGACGTGGCAAACCTGACGGCTGAAGACGCGCGGGCCGAGTTTCTGGCACTGGAAGAAAAACTGCGCGCGGCGGATCTGGCCTATCACCAGGCTGATGCGCCTGAGATCAGCGATGCGGAGTATGATTCGCTGAAACGGCGTTACCGGGCGCTGGCAGAGGTTCATCCGGTTCTCGCGGCGGTTGCCACACAGCTGGATGCGGTGGGGGCCCCGGTTGCCTCTGGCTTTGGAAAGATCCCTCACTCGGTGCGGATGCTGTCCCTGGGCAACGCCTTTGCCAACGAAGATGTCAGCGATTTCGACCGCAGCATCCGCAAATACTTGGGTTTCGGCCCGGCGGATGCGCTTTTGTTCACTGCTGAGCCCAAGATCGACGGGCTGTCGCTGTCCCTGCGCTACGAAAACGGCACTTTGATTCAGGCTGCAACCCGTGGCGACGGCAGTATCGGGGAAAACGTGACCGCCAACGCGCGTACCATCGCAGATATCCCGCACCAGCTTGAAGGGGCGCCGGAGGTGCTGGAGGTGCGCGGTGAAGTTTATATGAGCCATGCGGATTTCGAGGCGCTCAATGCCCGTCATGCGGAACGCGGCGGCAAAAGTTTCGCCAATCCGCGCAATGCCGCAGCTGGATCTTTGCGGCAGCTGGATGCGGAAATCACCCGGGCCCGGCCCCTGCGTTTTTTCGCTTATAGCTGGGGCGAGCTAAGTGAGGATTTGGCAGAAACGCAAATGGAGGCCATTGCGCGCCTGCACGCTCTTGGCTTCCAAACCAATCCGCTGACCCGGCTGTGTGCGTCGGTGGAGGAGATGATCGCCCATTACCGCAGCATTGAGGAACAGCGCGCGACACTGGGCTATGACATCGATGGCGTGGTCTACAAGGTCAACGATCTGGCACTTCAGAGTAGGCTTGGGTTCCGCTCCACCACGCCCCGTTGGGCGATCGCCCATAAGTTTCCGGCAGAGCTCGCCTGGACCCGGCTGGAGGCGATCGACATCCAGGTCGGCCGCACCGGCGCGCTGAGCCCGGTTGCCAGGCTCACCCCTGTGACCGTAGGCGGGGTGGTAGTGTCGAACGCCACCCTGCACAACGAGGATTACATTCAGGGCCGTGATTCAAAGGGTGAGGAAATCCGCGGCGGCAAGGACATCCGCATCGGTGATTGGGTTCAGATCTACCGGGCCGGTGACGTGATCCCGAAAGTGGCGGATGTGGATCTGTCCAAGCGCCGCGCGGAGGCGGTGCCATATGCGTTCCCGCAAACCTGCCCGGAATGCGCCAGCCCGGCGGTGCGCGAGGAAGGAGATGCCGTGCGGCGCTGCTCCGGCGGCATGATCTGCCCGGCGCAAGCGGTTGAAAAGCTGAAGCATTTTGTGTCCCGCGCGGCCTTTGACATTGAAGGGATGGGCGCCAAGCAGGTAGAGCAGTTTCATGCCGATGGATGGGTCCGAGAACCAGCGGATATCTTTGATCTGCAAAAGAATTACGGGTCCGGACTGCAGCAGCTGAAAAACCGTGAAGGCTGGGGAGAAAAGTCCGCCGACAACCTGTTTGCCGCCATCGAAGAGAAGCGCACCATTCCCTTGGCCAAGCTGATCTTTGCCCTGGGCATCCGCCATGCGGGCGAGGTTGCAGGCCGTGATCTGGCGCTGCATTACCGGGACTGGCAGGCAATGGCGGATGCAGTTGACGCCGCACGCCCGGCTGCGCTGGCGCATAGGGCAGCGGATGAGGCTGAAGAGGCTGAACGCAAAGCTGCCGCGGACGCGGGCCGCCGTGCCCGGATTTCAGAAACCCGGGCCGCTGCTGTCGCTGCTTGCGATGTCCCGGCTGAGGCCGCTGCCGCCTGGGCGGACCTCATCGGAGTGGATGGAATCGGCGCGGTGCTGGGCCTGTCTCTGTCCGACGCGTTTGCCAATCCCGACGAGCGCGCGGCCTTTGACCGGCTGGCGGTAAAGCTGACCATCATTCCGCCGGATGCACCGGCTGCAGAAAGCCCGGTGGCGGGCAAAACCGTGGTCTTCACCGGCACGCTGGAAAAGATGACCCGTGCCGAAGCCAAAGCGCGGGCCGAGGCGCTGGGGGCCAAGGTCTCCGGCTCGGTGTCCAAAAAGACCGATATTCTGGTGGCGGGTCCGGGCGCGGGGTCCAAGGCCAAAAAAGCGGCTGAGCTGGGCATCCGGACAATGGATGAAGATAGCTGGCTGGAGCTGATTGCAGAAGCATGAGCGGGCGTCCCGAAATCCTGTTTCCGCTGTTCGCCGGGGCCGAGACCTTGCAGGGGGTCGGCCCGAAGACTGCGCAGTCTTTCGCTCAGTTAGAGATAGAAACGCCGCGTGACCTATTGTTTTCGCTACCGTATTCGGTGGTGGATCGGAGGCGGCGCGATACTATCCGCGGGGTGGAGTTGCCCGCCGTAATTACGGTTGAGGTAACCATTGGCAGCCACCGTCCGGCCCGGAACCGCGGCGGCGCCTACCGCATTCATGCGGAAGACGCAGAGACCGAGTTCCAGCTTGTCTTCTTCCACGGCCGCAGCCGGTATCTGGAGGCGCAGTTGCCCGAAGGAGCGCGCCGCGTGGTCTCGGGGAAACTGGAGCTGTTTGACGGGCTGGCCCAGATGGTTCACCCGGATCATATGCTGCCGGTGGAAGCGGCGCACGAAATCCCGGAATATGAGCCGGTTTACAGCCTGACCCACGGGGTCACGCAAAAGACCATGTACAAGGCGGCGCAAAGCGCGCTGTCGCGGATGCCGGAGCTGGCCGAATGGATCGATCCGGCGCAGATGCTGAAGGAAGCCTGGCCAGCCTGGCATGAGGCGCTGCAAACGGCCCATGCACCGCAGGGCCCCGATGATTTGGACCTGCAGGCGCCGGCCCGGGCGCGGCTGGCCTATGATGAGCTGTTTTCCCACCAGCTGACGCTGGCGCTGGCCCGTCAAACCGAACGCAAAGTTCGCGGCATTCAAAGCGTGGCCTCAGGACGGCTGCAATCCCGCGTGCTGAAGGCGCTTCCGTACCAGCCGACCGGCGCACAAGCCCGCGCGATCGCGGAAATTTCTGGAGATATGGCCTCGGGCAAACGGATGAACCGGCTTCTGCAGGGGGATGTCGGATCTGGTAAAACACTGGTTGCCTTTATGGCTTTGCTGGTCGCTGTCGAAGCAGGCGGACAGGGGGTGATGATGGCTCCCACGGGTATTCTGGCGCAGCAGCATATGGAGGGGCTTGCACCGCTGGCAGAGAACGCTGGCGTTGTGATTGAGATCCTCACCGGTCGCGACAAAGGGGCGGAGCGCAGGGCCAAGCTGGCGGCGTTGAAACGCGGCGATATCCAAATCCTGGTCGGCACCCATGCGGTGTTCCAACAGGATGTGGAATTCCGCGACCTGCGGCTGGCCATTGTTGACGAACAGCACCGGTTCGGGGTGCGCCAGCGGATGGAGCTGGCGGAGAAAGGCAAGGGCGCTGATGTCTTGGTGATGACTGCCACACCGATCCCGCGCTCTTTGGCGCTGGCGCAATATGGCGACATGGATGTGTCAGTGCTGGACGAAAAACCGCCGGGGCGAAAGCCGGTTAAGACAGCTGTGATCAGCACCGAACGGATGCAGGAGGTGGTCGATCATCTGCGCGAAGCCATATCAGAAGGGCGCCAGTGTTACTGGGTCTGTCCGTTGGTCGACGAGTCCGAGCTGAGCGACCTGACCGCGGCGGAGGAACGGTTCAAGCATCTGCGCGCAATTCTGGGCGAAGGCACAGTGGGGCTGGTGCATGGCCAGATGCCGCCTGCCGAAAAGGACGCCGCAATGGCCGCCTTTCAGGCTGGGCAGACCAAGGTTTTGGTCGCCACCACGGTGATCGAGGTGGGAGTGAATGTGCCCAATGCCTCGATCATGGTGATTGAACGGGCAGAGATCTTTGGCCTGGCGCAGCTGCACCAGCTGCGCGGCCGGGTGGGACGCGGCAGCGCCCAGTCGACCTGTCTGCTGATGTATCAGCCGCCGCTGACCGAAGGCGGGCGCAAACGGCTGGAAGTTCTGCGCGAAACCGAGGACGGATTCCGCATTTCGGAAACCGATCTTCAGATGCGCGGGGCGGGCGACATGATCGGCACCGCCCAATCGGGTCTGCCGCGGTTCCGCATTGCCGATCTGGAACGTCAGGCCGGGATGATGGCGGTGGCGCAAAGCGACGCCCGGGCGCTTCTGGCCGCAGATCCCAAATTGGAAGGCAGCCGAGGCAAGGCCGCCCGAGTTCTTCTGTGGCTGATGAAGCAGGATCAGGCAATTCGTTTGATTTCAGTGGGTTAATAGCCATTCTTCTGCTTGTTCCCCTGTGGTGTTCCATTCTGTTCGCAAATGTTCTCAAAAAGTTCTTTACAGGCCTCCGAAATAATGAGAACAAAGGGGCAACAAACTTGCCAGAGAGCGAAGAGACTGACCGGAGGAGGCCCGAGCCATGATTGCACAGATCAAAACCACCATTCAGAATGCCCACTCGACCTTGCTGCAGGACGCTATAGGCGCGGCATCTTTGATGGTGATGCTGGTGGCTGCGCTGCATCTTCCCGGACTGCTTTGACCCGCGATTTTCATTCCTGATTGCATCTGCTGTGCCGGGCCGGCCCTTTCCTGTCCCGGACTGCCCGAGGGATCAACCGCCTGTCCCGATCCCCAATTGGATTGCCTAAACATCCAACCTGGCCTGCCCGGGTCCCGCACAGCAGAGCATGACTGCCGCCGCCATCCTGCCCGGATGCGCGGCGGTTTTTTACAGGAGGGGAAGGAGATTCCGCAGCCCTGTGCTTTGTGCAGGTGCAGGCACTGGTACGGATTTTCCGGATCACATATGCAGGGAGGCAAAGGGCCGCGTCAGGCGCATTGCTCCTTGGCGGCGGTTTGCATCGCCTCCAGCGTTGCCTCCAGCGCCAGCATGATCGAGGCATGGCGGTTTTTGAACTCGCGTGCGGGCTGCAGAACTTCCAGTCCGTCAAATGGCGCGTCCGGCACCGGGCCGTTTTGGGTCAGCATCGCCTTCAGCTGGTCGCGGGCGGTCTCGACCTCTTCCAGCGAGCGGCCGACCACATGGGCGCCCACCACGGCGGCCGAGGCCTGCCCCAGCGCGCAAGCCTTCACGTCCTGGCCAAATTCGGCGATCCGGCCGTCTTCCACAGAAATGTCGACGGTCACGGCCGAGCCGCAGAGCGGCGAGCGTTTCTTGACACTGGCGCTGGGGGATTCGAGTCTGCCGAGATGCGGAATATCCGCGGCCAGCGCCAGAATGCGCGTGGAGTACAGCTTGATCAGATCACTTTCGCCAGACATGTTTTCCCGGGCTTTCCCTGCTTGGTGGTTCCCCATACATAGGGAGCCGAACAGCAGATGCAAAAGGTTTTTGCCATGTCTATTGCCGCACCCTTTGATCCCGCCAGCCTGGTATTCAATGATGCCGGGCTGATCCCATGCATTGCGCAGGACCAAGCCTCGGGCGAGGTGCTGATGATGGCCTGGATGAACGCCGACGCGGTGGCGCGCACGCTGGAGACTGGAAAAGTCACCTATTGGTCACGCTCACGGCAGTCGTTCTGGGTCAAGGGAGAGACGTCCGGCCATCTGCAGGAGCTGGTGGACCTGCGGGTGGATTGCGACCGGGATTGCCTGCTGGCGCTGGTGCGCCAGACCGGAGCGGCGTGCCATACCAACCGGCGGACCTGTTTCTATACCGCGGTGCGGAATGGCGAAGAGCATGAGCTGATGAAGCCGATGGAATGACGGGGAACGGCCCTGAGGGGCCGTGCCTCCGGCGGGAGTATTTTCAACCAGAAAGAAGCGGCAAGCCTACCATTCCGCGGATGTCCTGCGGAGTGGCGCCTTGGGCGCGGTATTTGGCGATGGCGCGGGCGTCGTCGCGTTTAGCAAGGCGCTTGCCAGCCTCATCGCGGATCAAGCGGTGGTGGTGGTAGACCGGGGTGGGCAGGCCCAGAAGGCTTTGCAGCAGGACGTGGATCTGAGTTGCCTCAAACAGGTCGGCGCCGCGCACCGCGTGGGTAATGCCCTGGTCCGCGTCATCGATGACAACTGACAGGTGATAGGAACTGCCCATAGTGCGGCGTACCAGAATGATATCGCCTGCAGCTGTGATCAGCTGCTCCGGGTCCAAAGCGTGGAGGCCCTGAAACTCCGCTCCGGTTTCAGTGAAACAGCGCAGCTCAGCAGCTTTGACGGCTTTTTCCATATTCAGGCGGGTCACGTCACGGTCTGAGGTTTCAGACGGCTGCCGGTTACGGCAAGTGCCGGGGTAGATGCGTCCGTCGGGGCCGAACTGCGGCACGCCCTCCTGGGGGGCTCCGGCGGCTGTTTCAATATCAGCGCGGTTGCAGCGGCAAGGGTAGGTGAGGCCCATGGCAGTCAAGCGATCCACTGCGGCGCGGTAACGCGGCAGCCGGTCCGATTGCCGCATCACTGGCCGCGGCCAGGCCAGTCCAAGCCAAGCGAGGTCCTGATAAATCTGCGCCTCCCATCCGGCGCGCGCACGCGACTGGTCGATGTCTTCGATCCGCAGCAGGAACGCGCCGTTTTCAGCCTGCGCCATATCATGCGCCAGCAGCGCCGAATAGGCATGGCCGAGGTGCAAGGGTCCAGTGGGCGAAGGCGCAAAGCGGGTGGTGAATGTCACGCTTTCTCAATCACATAAACGGTAGACTTGAGGTTGATACCGGGCAGGTGGTCGCCGTATTCCCTAAATAGCAGCCGGGCTGCCGAACAGTCCAGCCAGTCATTGAGTTTACCGGTATAGGCGCGGTCCTCCAACGCGTGGTCATTGTAGGAGAAGGCAAACAGCCCGCCACGCTCCAGCGCGCGCATGATGATGTCGAAAGTGGCAGGCGGTGCCGCCCCCTTGCTGAGCAGACCGCAGCCGATGATGGCGCGGTAGGTGCCCGGCTTGACCGGCGTCTTGCCGGCAACATCCAGTTGGGTCAATTGCCGGTAGGTGTCCTTGGCCCGGGCCTGTGCCAGCATTTCGGGCGAGGGGTCCAAGCCGTCGACCACCTGATATCCGGCGAGGCGCAGCGCAAGTCCGGACAGGCCGGTACCGCAGCCGAAATCGAGGATCGGCGCGTCCGGCTCTGGCAGGTACTTCCACAGCGCCGCCGCGATCCGCCCCGGTGTGGCATAGCCGTTTTCAGCGATTTCCGCGTCATAGGAGGCCGCCCAGCTGTCATAATGATCCCGGGTCGCCTCTTCATTTTTCAGGCTGTAGGAGCTGTCGAGGAACTTTTTAATCATGCCCCAATCCTAGACCCGCAGTTTGCGCAGCGTCTAGGGAAAGTTGCTGAGCCAGTCCTGCCAGGATTCCTTGGCGCGGTCTGTATAGGCCTTGTAACGGTCCTTGCGGCCGCGGCGGCCGCCCTTGAGGCCGTCGACCGGGCGGAACAGGCCGAAGTTCACATTCATCGGCTGAAACGTCTTGGCCTCGGCGCCGCCGGTGATGTGGTGAATCAGCGCGCCCATGGCGCTGTCCTGCGGCACCGGGGGCAGATCGCGGCCAAGAATTTCCGCAGCGGCCAGGCGGCCTGCGAGGAGGCCCATGGCGGCGCTTTCCACGTATCCCTCCACACCGGTAATCTGGCCGGCAAACCGGATGTTCGGTTTCGACTTCATCCGCATCTGTGCGTCCAGCAGAGTGGGCGAGTTGATGAAAGTATTGCGGTGGATACCGCCAAGGCGGGCAAAGCTGGCGTTCTCCAGCCCCGGGATCATTTTGAACACCTCTGCCTGGGCGCCGTATTTCATCTTGGTCTGGAAACCGACGATGTTGAACAGCGTTCCCAGCGCGTTGTCGCGGCGCAGCTGCACGACCGCATGGGCCTTGACGTCAGGCTGATGCGGATTGGTCAGGCCCACCGGCTTCATCGGGCCGTGGCGCAGGGTCTCGCGGCCGCGTTCGGCCATCACCTCGATCGGCAGGCAGCCGTCGAAATAGCCCGCGGTTTCGCCCTCGTGAAACTCGGTTTTGTCAGCTGACAATAATGCGTCGATGAAGGCCTCGTACTGGTCCTTGTC
>NZ_JAXMOX010000159.1:0-11390 GCF_034669605.1 Leisingera sp. | reverse complement strand
AGTTCATAATTGTCGAGAAGATGAAGCGTTTACTGCAAACCGAAGGGTTGGAGCTATTCGCTCACGAAATACGTGGCCGCAGACAAGAAGTAGACCTTGTACTTTTGATCAAGCCAGCTTGCGGCTCCTGAATTATGTCAAACAGGACGCGAGGGTGTTTCCCGGCTACGCAAATCTCCCATCGCAGCGAGCGTCTTTCGGGAACATAACAGGGAGGGTCACATACACCGACTACTTCAATCACCTAACTTGCCAAGTTTTTCGAAATTCTCCACTATTGCTTCTACATTGCACACCAGTTCAGTAAGGAAACTAGAAACTGGCAATCTCAATGGCTCTATTATCGCCACCACAAGGACCGAATCGGGGTCGCTAAAGTGCTTTATCGGAAAGTCAGACTCAATAACATTTTGTGTGACTTCTATTAAAATCTTACCCTTGAGAAAGGTTGACTTCGGCTGACACACCGTTTTTCTCGAATGATACTGTGCCGTACAATCGGTTGATATTTCCGATGTCATTTTTAATGAGATCGAAAGTTGGTGGTGCTTGTCTTGATTGCTGATTGCGGACAAACAGTGCAGAGGATGCCCAGTCGCATCAGTCCAAGACAGATTCTTGCTAAAGGGCTGAAGATCAAGAAATAGTCGCACGTATTTTTTCTGGCAACTTTTTCGTATCAAGCGCGCTCCAGCGCTTGAATGCCAACCCTTCTCCGTTTCAAGGATTGGAAAGTAGATCCCGCGCTTCTCTCTCTCGGTGAGAAAGGCGTTCTCGGATGTCACAATTTCATAGGCTAAGTTGTCTAGGATCGATCTTAAGTGGTGGACCGCAGACGATAGATCAAAAGAAATACGTGTCCATTCCGCTTGATTGGTGTTTTTTATGACGTGATAACTCGTCTTACGATCCTCCGAAAAAACAGCTTCAACCTCTATTCTCGAGAGAGACTGTAGTCGCTGGTTGATGGACGCAACACATGATCGGCAATAGTTTAGCCTTTTATAGAGTTTTGATAATTCAAATTCCAAGGACTACACCTGCTCTCAAAGGCCACTACGAAGCTCGACGAAAATGTGCACTTAGCCATCGCAACTACCGCTGTATGCGCGTCGGTTCAACTTAACTCTATCCACTCAACACGCACATAACCTGCTTATCTATCCAACTTTCACTGCGGCGTCGATCGATCTCAGCCACTAACCAAGCCGGCCCTCGCCTCCAACGCGATCGTTTTGTATGAAGTGCAGCATCGACAGCGAACCTCAAGGCAGCGGGGAGCCTGCTCACCTTGCACATGTCGGAAAGGCCAGTTCAGCAGTTTGCCGCCGGAATCAGGATACCGTGGCCGGATCGAATGGCAGCTTAGGGCTGGGTGAAGTCATCTGGCCGCTCGCAACTGGTGCGGATTCGCTGCAACCACGCTGCCGCGGTGCCGCATGTCGGCTTCGAGCCCAATTTGACCATTGCCGCGGCCAGTTCCAATGTCCGGTAGCAGACACAGCCAGTGAAACGAGGTGTCCAGTCCCGGCATTTGGTGGACCGGGGTGGGCCATGCCGACATACCTATTGTCCGCGAACCACGCCGAGACGATCCGCGATTTCGTCGTGGATGCGCGCACGCTCGGCGGGTTCTGTGTCACACAGGGAGACAACGCCGCCGTCCTCTGCCAGAATATATTTGCCCTTTGGCGTGCAGATGGGGAAGGCGTCATAGCGTTTCGCGGTCTCGATCACCGCCTGCGGCAGGCCGGCGGTAGAGAACCGGCCGCGATCCGGGGCGCCCAGCCAGATCACCCGAATATCGGCCTCTTGCGCCCTCAGGCTCGGGGCAAGGAAGACATCCGCATATTCCGGGTCGATGGCAATGGCGGTGCCGATCCGGGGATCGCGATGTGTGCGTTCCAATGCCTCGGCATCAACGGAGCCCAACGATACACCGTGTGCTTTGTACCATCCGCAATCAGGGCCGCTTTCGTTGGCCTCACATGAGCTCGCGAAAACGTTGGTGTCGAACGCACCGCCCGCCAGGGCCAGGGCGGCAGTGCCGCCAAGCGCATATCCTGCCACGGCAATCCGGCTTTGATCCACGGCAGTCGACCAGACCGGGTCCTGAAGAATCCGATCAAGCACGTGCGACACATCCTGCGGCCGCCGCCAGATCTCGTCCACGGCATCTGCTGCGCTCTCCGGGCGCGGGCCGTTCACTTCGACCACAAAGAAGCCCTCTTCTGCCAGCCGGCCACTCAGCCAAGCCCCGGAATCCGCCGCTGATCGCAATCCGCCGTGCGAGAGCAAGACAAGGGGATACGGTCCCGGTGCCATCGCGGCATCGCGATAGGCAGGTTGTCCGACGAAGACCGCGTTGCCACCGACATCCTCCAGCGATCCGCCTTCCTGCGCAGGATACCAAATCGAAAGCGACAGGTGACGCAGGTCGTCCTCGCCATGCGTCGTGATGGTGTGAACCCCGATACGGGGCTCCGCGATACCGGGTGCGGCACAAAGACATGCCACCAGAAGGGTCGAAATGGATTTTAGCATGGGTCTTTCCTGTTCAGCGAGATCTTCTGTCGTAAGGGCTTATGTCCGGCGTTTGGTTGGCGTGCGGGCGGCGAATTCCATCAGGCGTCTGAACTTCGGACAGTCCATGTGGCTTTCGGCTGGGCAATCCGCGACGTGACGCAGGGCGTCGCGCAGCCGCGTGAGACCCCGGATCTGCTCGTCGAGCGCATTGGCGCGCAGGTGCAACTCGGCACGCGGCAACTGGGGCGTACCGTCCTTGGCGAACATGCCCTTGATGTCTTCCAGTGAGAACCCGGCCATCTTGCCCAGCGAGATCAGCGCGAGCTGGGTGACCGCTTGCGCATCGAACTGCCGCCGCAACCCGTGCCGCCCGACCGATTGGATCAGTCCGATCTCCTCGTAGTAGCGCAGCGTCGAGGAGGAGACGCCACTCTGTTCCGACAGAATCCCGATATCGAGAAGTTTCACGGTTGACCTCAAGTTGGCTTGAAGTGGCAAGTTAGCTTCCACTGATCGTCAACGCTAGTGAACTTATCATGAAAAAACCGAACGAGGCGCGCGCGCCACTTCCCATCCTGACGGCGCTGGCCGCCGCCTCCCTGACCGCTTCGCTGGGGCTCAGCGTCGCCTCGGTGCTGCTGCCCACCCTGACACGCAGTTTCGATGTGACCGTGTCGGACGCCCAGTGGGTCGTGCTGGCCTATCTCATGGCGGTGACGGTCGCCATTGTCTCGGCCGGGCGGCTTGGCGATCTGTTCGGCCATCGCCGGGTCATGATTTCCGGCTTGGTCGTCTTCATGGCTGCGTCGCTCCTCAGCGCTACGGCACCGAGTCTCGGCGTGTTGATCCTAGGGCGCGCGCTTCAGGGAGTTGGCGGGGCGATCCTGATCGCGCTCCCGATGTCGATCGCCCGGAACATGGTGCCTCCTGGGCAGCTCGGCACCGCCATGGGCCTGCTAGGAACCACCTCCGCCGCCGGGACCGCGCTCGGGCCCTCGCTTGGCGGTTTCGTGCTGGCCTGGAGCGACTGGCGGATGACCTTTTGGCTCCTCGCCGGGTTTGCCGCGCTGGCACTGGTTCTCGTTGTCCTCTTCATCCAGCATGAGAGTCAGCGGTCTCGGGCACGGTTCAAGTCGTTGGATCTCCCGGGAACCGTTGTGCTGATCGTTGCGCTTGCGGCCTATTCACTCGGCACGAGCGGTGGCGCCTCAGGCGTTCCGGTTTCACCGGCGGTGCTTTTGGCAGGCGCGCTGTTCGCGGCTGCAATCTTCGTGGCCGTCGAGACCCGCGTGAGCACGCCACTGGTGCCGATGACCGTCCTCATGGACAGGATGACGGCAGCAGGGTTTGCCATGAACATCCTGGTCGGCACCATCATGATGGCGACGCTGGTCGTCGGCCCGTTCTTCCTGACGTTCTCCCTTGGACTGGACGAGGCAATTGTCGGCCTGGTGCTGGCCATTGGGCCGGTTGTCGCCGCGCTCTCCGGGGTGCCCGCGGGGCGGTTGACGGATCGGTTCGGCGCGCGGCGCGTGATGCTTGCCGGGCTGCTTCAGACCATGCTCGGCCTGCTCTGCCTTGCCCTTCTGCCGCGCTATTTCGGCGTCGGCGGGTATATCGCCGCGCTGATCACACTGACTCCGGCCTTTCAGATGTTCTTGGCGGCCAACAACACCGCAGTCATGTCCGGGGCTTCGAAGGAGCAGTGCGGGCGCCTTTCCGGTCTGCTCGGCCTGTCTCGCAACCTTGGATTGATGACAGGTGCTTCCGCGATGTCCACCCTGTTCGTCGCCGCAATGGGCACAGGTGACGCGGCAAAGGCGACGATAGCGGACGTCTCGTATGCCTTTACGATGACATTCTTCTTCGCCGCCGCCCTGGCCATGATCGCCCTTGGAGTTGCGATCTGGAGCAATCCCAGGCGCCAACAAGGTGCGCCGAACCCGGTGTGAAGCTCAAACATAATTCGCGCGCCCTGAGGCATGGACCCGTTTCCTCCACAACTGCGGCCATAGGGCATTGCGCATGGGGCATTGGGCATTGGGCATTGGAAAGGTTCGGTTGGTATTGGAGTGAACCCCACCTGTTCCGCACAGGCCAGATCGGAGCGCAAATGATGACCTACGCTCTATCACGACCACGGTTGAACCCCAAAATTGCTGCGCACGTGGAGAACGAAGCCCATGAGAGGGTCGGCCCCATTGGCGACCAATGTGCGAAAGCGAACATCGAATCTCAACGGTTGACCGGCATCTTAGTCCGCGTCCCCTCCTTTCGATGATGGTTGATGGCTGCACCTGCGGCGAAGGTCTACTCCTTCCATTGCTCGTGCAGCATGTGACCGTCGCCCGGATAGCAGATCTCAGTACTTTGCAAAGGACGCTCTCTGCGCGTTGCTGCCATTCGTGGTCGACGCAGCGAACGGCAGGTCACCGCCCTTTTCACGAAAGTTTTCGCAGCCGCAGCGGAATCTAAGCGACCGTAGCGAATGGCAGGAACGTCCCGCGCTGCCGACCTTGGAGCCGTCAAAACCCTGCGGCCACGATGAGTGCCGGCTTTGGTGATGCTGCGGTGCTTCGCTCATCGTCACGTCAAAAGTCGGTTCTGGGCCGGTCGCGATGGGCATACCTATGCGGCAACTGCGAACCCATCGGCGAGCAGAGGAGACAGTTTAGGCTCGAAGCGGACCTCTGCAACGCCCCAGATCTACGATGCGCGGACAAGCTCCGCGGTTCCAATCCCCGTCAGTTGCACCCCGAGCCAACGGATGTAGCCGTTCAGCTTCTTGCTGGCCGGCCCAAACAAAGGCATGATGAACCTCTCGTAGCAGGCGTGGAGCGAGTTCACGTTCTGGATGTGATGGCGGCCTGAGGCCAAGCGCTTGCCGGACTTGCTGCCGACCACGAAGTGCCAATTCTTGTGTCGTGAAGTCTTCCCAACGAGGGCGCTGCGGTCGCGGGACGTTCTGCGGTTCGGCGAAGTTCCGGACCCATTCACGAGTTCCGTTGCGCGACTCCCGCTGGTAGGTCTCGTCCGCTAGATGATCCCGGAGAAGCTCGCCGTTGAGCCGCTGCTCCCCATGATCGTAAACACCAGCATCAGCCAGCGCCAGACAGTGTATTTGTTGAGTCCGACCGTCTCGCGAGCTTGCGCACCGACTGCGGAGCAGAGGTGCTCAGCATATCCCGCAGCGCCACGATGAACGGGTCTGGGCGATTGATGCGCGGCCGATGGCTTTGCCGGTTCGGCCCGAACAGTTTAATGGCAGCCGATGCGGCGGTAGCGCTGGATTTTGGTCCGTGTGCGGCCCCACTTCTGGCGGCGGTCGTCGCCGCAGAAGGGGCACTTGTGATCTCGGTTTGTCCGTGCTTCGTTCTCCGAGATCGCCTCCGTCTTTTGTCGGAGATCCCTGATCTTGGTCTGGGCGTCCTCGATCTGGGCCGGATTCAGGTCGTCGAGAGCATCGAGAATACGCCGAAAAACGTGTTGCCGCATGGGTATCCGCCGCGCAGAAAAGCGGAGTGATATAGGCCTTTCCGCGAAATACCGAAGAGCGCCAACACGGTTTGCGGACGCCCCTGATTTTTTCGACTGACTCACGATAACGGGCTGGCTGCTCCATCGGGACGAGCAGTCGTCTATTGTCGAAAGGTGGCCTAACACGAACCGCGACGGACGACCAGGCTGTGCACGCCTGGTCGTCCTGCTCCTGGATCAGGAGCGTCGTTCAGGCGTTTCGCGGCGCGCAAGCCGGACTTCAAGCCATTCCAATACCTCCTCCTCAACCCAGCCCACCCGGTTCGGGCCCAGCTTGACCCGCATCGGGAATTTGCCTGCCGTCTCCAGGCGTGCGATGTGTTGCGGTGAGTAAAGGACCAACTCCTTAACTTGGCGTTTTGAAAGTATCCTCATCACGATGTCTCCGTTGCTGAAGAGCATCGCGATGCCCAGGTTACGACGATTCCTAGGTTGGAAGATGCTACCAATCGGACGTCAGAGATGCGATATAATCTTCATATTTTAACTGAGCGGCCCGCATTTCTTCCTTATAGTCGTAGCGGTTGTAGATAGCGGCTACGCCGCTCAGCGTGCCTGAGGAGTGGTTTAACAGCCGCTCCGTGACGTGGATAGGTGTGCCCAGAATGGCATGAATAGTTGAGAATGTGCGTCGGAGATCATGCAGTGTAAAATGCTTCAATCCGGTCTTTTTCAGAAGCCGACGGTGTCCCTTTGACCAACCGGAGTAGGGGACGTCGAAGTAGGTTTCGCCGAAGACATGGTGCTCGCCGCCAATGATGCTTTCAAGGAGAGCTGCGGTGCGGGGCCCGATTGGAAACGCGTGCCGCTTGTGATTTTTCGTGCGTTCGCTGGGCAGGGTGATCAGATCGGGTTCGATGTCGCCCCATTGCAAGTTGGCGATTTCTCCGCGCCGTTGTCCAGTAAGCAGCAAGAGAGTGACGATATCGTGGTATCGGTCCCGCGCGCCCAGGGTATGATCGAGCAGGGATGCCACTTCTTCCTCGCTTAGAACGCGTTCCCGGGCGTTTACCTTGTGGGGGCGCCTGAGGTCGGCAAGCGGGTTGCGCTCCATGTACTGACGATTGCAGGCCCACCCAAAGAAGACCTTCAGGGCGGTAAACCCATGGTTCTGGCTGGACGGGCTGTTGGAGAGGCGCTTGATCGCCTTGATCGCTTGGGACGGGCTTATGTCATCCAGATATCCAGAGAACTGGATGCGTTTGAGGTAGAGCTTGTATCCAGCGCAAGTCGACGGTCTAAGCCGTGTCTTGCAATCTTCGAGGAAGGCTTCGCGGACCGGAGCATATGTGTACCTTTGCTCGGGGTAGGGGGTTTCGGCAAAGGTGGCAAGGAATTGGCGTGCGACCTTTCGGGCGTCTGCAAGAGCTAGGTCGGGAAACCTGCCAAGGGTTTTTAATTGACGACGCGGGCCATACATTACCACGTAGGATTTGCTCCTGGCAGAGCAACGGAGCCCGAACCCTGGCGTCGACACATCCCAGTAGGTGACTTGTCCCTGCTCCCGCAGAGACAGCTTCCTGACGGCTAGATCGGTCAACCGGATCTTCATTTTAGTCTCTTTTTAGTCACTTGAATCACGTGCGTAAGAGGGTGTTTCTATGTTCAGCCATGTTCGGAGGATTTCTCCTTGTATCATGATAATAAAGGAAAAAAGCTAAATAGTGTAGATCTATGTTCATTTGTCTGGGCTGTTTGTGGATCAAGAGGTCGCCCGTTCGAACCGGGCAGGCGGTACCATTCAAACCAGCAGTCTCATTCGTTGACGTCCCGGTGTCGGCAGCGGCAGGTCCGGCCCGGATCGCTGCACGCCTTTGCATGTGCGACGCTCCGCAAGTGCTGCATCAACGTGATGCACCTTGCGCGAGGATGTTTGTCCCGAGGCCGGCACACCGCAGGCCGGGCGCCTGATCCCGCCCGGGGGCGTGCTGTGCTCCGGTGACCGTGGCGCTCGAAATCACCCCGATGTCACGCAACTTAGCCAAAGCTGCCGGGGTTAACGATTTCTTAAGGAACGTTAATCAACCTGAGGGTGATTTTCACGCATCGTTGACCATCTCGGAGAGATCGCCATGACCCTGCGCCGCACTGCCCTCAGCATGGCCTTGCCGGTTTTCTGTCTCGGCGCGATGAGTCTCTGGACCCGGCCGGCGGCGCATTGGCTGGCGCAGGGGCCGTTGCAGCAGGGCCATGAAGAGGTGTCCTGCGCCGGCTGCCATACGCCCAGTCCCGGCAGCACGCGCCAGCAGGTGCAGGCCAAGCTGGCCTACAGCCTCGGATGGCGCGCGGCGGATGTGGATTTCGGCAATGGGCCGGTGACCAGCGATCACTGTCTCGACTGTCATGAGCGCGCCAATGAACGTCATCCGATCTACCGCTTCCGAGAACCGCGATTCGAGCCGGCGTTGCAGCAGGTCCGGGCCGACAGCTGCCTCGGCTGCCATTCCGAACACCTGGGCTAACGGGTCTCGGCCGAGCCCACGTTCTGCCGCGCGAGCCATGCCGACCTGGCGTTGACCAGGGATCCGGTCAACATCCCGCATGTCACCCTGATTGCGGCGGGAAAATGGAGCACCTGCCTCGGGTGTCACGATTTCCACGGCAACCATTCCTATGACCCGCCGACCCATGTGCAGCAGATGATCCCCGGCGCTGCGATCCTTGGCTACTTCCACCAGGGCGCACCGCCCTATGGCCCGTTCAAACTCTTCGAGGCGGTGGCGCGATGACCCTGAAACCGATCCTTGCCCTCGGCACGCTCAGCTGTCTCGCGATCTATCTATTCGTTACCGCGCCGCCGCCCTTGCCGGTCGAGGCCAGCCGGGCCGAGAGCGACCGCGTGCTGCCGGTGGGGCGGCTCTTCGATGCGGTCAATGCGATCAACCACGCGGCGCGGCAGACATATACCGCGCGAATCGTCGGTGCCGGTGGCAAGGCGGGGCTGAAATTCGGCGAGGACTGGGCCGAACCCGGGGTCGAGAAGGGGCCTTTGCCGGCGCTTTTCCTGCGGCTCACGGCGGCGCGGCTCGAGGCAAGGCCGCCGCGGCTCGGGCTCTATCTTGGCTCCGACGCGCCGATCAACGCCTCGAACCTCTTTGCCGGCGCCGAGGCGCAGGCCTTTGCCAGGGTGCGCGCCGCGCGTGCGCCGGTGTTCTCGACCACCGCGCGCGGCGATCACGTGGCGATGTACCCCGACCTCGCCTCGGCCGGGCCCTGTGTGAGCTGCCACAACGACCACCCCGACAGCCCGCGCAAGGACTGGGTGCTGGACGAGGTGATGGGGGCCACCACCTGGACCTACCCTGAGGCGGAGCTCGGCGCGGCGACGGCGCTCGAGGTCACCGAGGCCTTCTACCTCTCGGTCGAAGAGGCCTATCGGGCCTATCTCGACCGCGCGGCGGGCTTTGCCGATCCGGTGGCGGCGGGGGCGGACTGGCCCGGCCCGGGTCTGCGGATGCTGCCGGATGCCGCGACCTTCATGGCCGAGGTCCGCCGCGAGGCCGGCGGCGCGGTGATGCGGGCGCTGGTGCTGAGCGCGGAGGGCGGGGCATGACCGAGGTCCTGTTGCGGCTCAGACGGCGTCCTTACGTGATTCTCGGGCTGATCGCGCTGTCGCTGGTGGTGACGGTGCTGACCGCCGGCACCGCCTTTAGGCCCAAGTCCTTCGGCTTCAACTGGCAGGTGGTGACCGGGGCGCTGCTGCTCACCGGCATGGGCTATCAATGGATGCTGCTGATTGCCCGCAGCGGCGGCCAGGCGGCCAGGGTGCGGCGGCACTACGCAGCGCATCGCTGGGTCGGCGTCGGTCTGACGCTGCTGTTCGCGGTGCATGCGGTGCGCTTCGGCCATGCCTGGACCCTGGCGCTTGTGCTGACCTTCATCGCCATCGCCGCCACCGGGTTGCTGAACCGCGAGGTGATCCCCTATCGCAGCCGCCGGCTCTACAAGGCCTGGCTCTGGCTGCATATCGCACTGTCAGCGGCGCTGCTGCCGCTGGTGGGGCTGCATGTCTGGGTGGCGCTCACCTATCAGTGAGCGTCACCTCCTGGGTCATCCGGCCGGTCACCCGGTCAAAGATCAGGATACGGTCATCCTCGGTCACCACCGCCACCCAGCCGGTGCCGAAGGTCACCGCCTGGGCGCTGACGCCGGCGGGCAGGCTCAGCTCTTCGGGCAGTTGCGGGCCGGGATCGCGGAAGCGGATGACAATCAGCGCGATGATCAGTATGACGCCAGCGATCATCACGCCCGTCAGCACGGTCACCAGCAGCCGCAGAAAGCGCAGGTTGGCCGGCTCGGGCAGCTCCGCCTGCGTTTCAGAAGGGTCATCCATGCCGGAACTCCGTTTCACCATCGGCGCCAATCCGCCCGGCCGCCTTGATAAGGCCTTGGCCCGCGATGTGCCAGAGGAGGCCGCCCTGTCACGCACCCGGCTCGCCCGGCTGCTGGAAAGCGGCGCGGTGCGGATCGACGGCGCGGTCGAGGTCAACCCCAAGGCCCGGGTCGGCGAGGGTGCCGAGGTGGTGATCAGCGTGGAAGAGGCGGAAGAGAGCCACATCCTGCCGGAGGACATCCCGCTCGACGTGCTCTACGAAGATGACCACCTGATCGTGGTCAACAAGCCGGTGGGCATGGTGGTGCACCCGGCACCCGGCACGCCGTCGGGCACGCTGGTCAACGCTTTGCTGCACCATTGCGGCGAGACGCTGTCGGGTGTCGGCGGCATGAAACGGCCCGGCATCGTGCACCGGATCGACAAGGAGACCTCGGGCGTGCTGGTGGTGGCCAAGGATGACGCAGCCCATCACGGTCTGGCGGCGCAATTCGAGAAACACACCGCCGAGCGCGCCTACAAGGCGGTGGTCTTCGGCATGCCCGATGCCGCCGATCCGCGGCTGCGCGGCCTGCGTGGCATCAGCTTCGAGCCGGGCAACGTGCTCAAGATTACCACCCGTCTGGCCCGCCACCGGTTTGACCGGCAGAAACAGGCGGTCTGTTCTGAGGGCGGGCGCCACGCGGTGACGCGGGCGCGGCTGGTCGAGAGCTTTGGCAGCCCCGCGGCGGTGGCGCTGATGGAATGTCGTCTGGAAACCGGCCGCACCCACCAGATCCGGGTGCACATGGCCTATGCCGGTCACGGGCTGATCGGCGATGCCACCTATGGCGGCAAGCGCAAGATCGCCAAGGGCGCGCTGACCGAGGCCGGGCAGGCGGCGGTGCAGAGCTTTCCGCGCCAGGCCCTGCATGCCGAGACGCTGGGATTTGTCCATCCGGTCACCGAGACGCCGCTCAGCTTCACCGCCGCGCTGCCCGATGACATGCAAACC
>NZ_JAXMOX010000158.1:0-11426 GCF_034669605.1 Leisingera sp. | reverse complement strand
CTCCCGCGTGAGGAAATCGCCTGGGACGGCAGCCAGCCGCGGCTGCGCTACAGCACCGATTCCCCGCTGCGCACCACCACCGGCGACCTGGAGGCAATGGCCCTGTTTGCAGGTCAGGGCGCGGGCACCATCCGCCGCATCGTGCCGGCCGCCGAGCGCATCGCGGATATGGTCAGCGCAGCGGAGCAGATCCTCGGACGGCCGCTGTCGCCCCGCAGAGGAGCCACCGCATGAGCAAGACCCCCAGCACCCCGCCCGGCGGCAAGGGCTACGCCTCCTCGCCCTGCATGGCGGAGGAAACCGGCCTTTACGACCCCCAGGCCGCCGCCGCCCGGCACGCCGCCGACGTTGCCCGCTGGCGCAAGGCCGAACGCAGCCGGCTGCGGGCGGAACGGCTCGCCATGTCGGTTGCCGAACGGCAGGCGGCAGGGGATGCGCTGTCCGGGCACCTGCGGCAGCTGCTCAAATCCCGCTCCGGCGGCGCGGACGGGCAGATCATCTCCTTCTACTGGCCGATCAAGGGCGAACCCGACCTGCGCCCGCTGATGGCGGAGCTGCACGCCGGGGGCGCCACGATTGCCCTGCCCATTGTGGAGACCAAGGCCGCGCCGCTGGTGTTCCGGCTGTGGACGCCGGAAACCCGGCTGGTGCGCGGCGACTGGAACATCCCGGTCCCGCCGCCCGATGCGCCGCAGCTGACCCCCGGCATCGTGCTTGCGCCGCTGGTGGGCTGGGCGAACGGCGGCTACCGGCTGGGCTATGGCGGCGGCTATTTCGACCGCACCCTGGCGGCGCTGTCGCCGCGCCCCTTTGCCATCGGCATTGGCCTGGACGCCGCACAGCTGCCTACTATTTTACCGCAACCGCACGACATCCCACTGGACGTCGTTTTGACTGAAACCGGCGAGCAGTTTGCAAACACAGCGTCATGACGAGTACCTGAATGCGTGCGGGAGCGCTTGCTCGGGCCGCTTCTCCGACTAAGGTCCAGCGAACGGACGGTTTGCAATTGCTCCGCAGCGTGGTTTTGAATGTCCGGTCCGGGAAAATCCGCGACGCCGCTGAATTGCCGCTGCTGCAGGCGCGAACAGAGTTTTAGGCTTTCAGAACCTGCATCCGCTGCTGGCGCGTAAGCCTAGTATGTCCGGCACTGTGTGAGCTCTCCGGCTCCAGAACCTCGCAGTCGCAGCGAAGGGCAGAAACGGCGGGCTGCGCCGCGGCACGAATCCTAGACTGGTTGCGCCAAACGCCCGAGCTTGCAAAGGGCGCTTCCTGCGCTTCGCTGACCTTTGTGCGGAGTGCAGCATCGTCCTGGTCGGCCGAGCAGACCTGGAGGTCCCTTCTCAGGAAGTCTTTTGCGTATGCAACAGAGCCTTCGCTGCGCGTCGCATGCATGTCTTGGTTGGGCTGGCTTGAGCCGATTACAACCGGCCTGGAGCGCACTTGCACCGGTTTATCAGTGCTGTACCACCGCATGGCAACAGTGAGCCCAAATTGCAGGATGCTACGACATTGCTCTGATGACCGCTATGGCGCACGGTGTGCTTTCAGAAAGCGAGACCTGCGCAAGCTTGACCTATAAAAACCACCGCGGCCAGAACGGTGGTGGCAACCCGATGTGCCCTCTGCACCGGCATTGGCGACGAGACGGGAAGAGAAGAAAGACGGTATCAGCCGCCCGAGCAGCCTGCTGGCTGCAAAGGCGTGATGATCCCGAAGCCCCTTCCCTTAGGTGAGGGAGAGTTCACCTCGAGATCCAAGATGGTCGCCGAGCTGCCCGGTTGATTGCATATCTCGAGAAAAACGGGGGAATCAGGCGGTAAGTGGACGGCAGGACCTACCGGCTTTACCTGGCCGGGGACTAAGTTCTCAGGCCTGGCGCGCGAGCGCCGCTTCCGCCCGCGGGCCGGTCCGCTCGTAATGTGTCATAGGCGACCAAATCGATATCTGCACACTTATAGCGGTTGACAGTTCGTTGCCGACGGCTAGGCTCTCTATATGGTCAAGAGCGTAAACCCATTCCGGTTTCTTCTTCTGAACCGCCCGGTTCCCCGGGCGGTCTGCGCATAGGCGCGTCTTCGACCACCCGGGGCTTCTCAAATCCTTGAATTGAGAATGCGGGCCTTGCGGCCCCGGGAGACATGTCATGACCATCATCAAGATGAACCAACTGCCTGCGAGCAGTGACTTTCGATCACTCTATGAGGGGACCGCATTGGGTGCCGGTTTTCTTTTGACCGTTGAAGACCGACTTGGCATCGAGCGGCTTCTTCACAGCCGCGGCACCAGAAATGCGCCTAGTCCGGCGCTACTGAACGGGCTCCTGAGCCACAAGTTGGGGATTTCGCGGGGCGCTCCGTGGCCCACCCCGCCGGAACTGGTCGTGGCCGGTTGCCATGTGACTTACATGATCAGCGGCGGGGGCGCGCGCTCGGGTGTGCTGTCGATGAGCCCGGCACCCGCGCCTGGGCGGATCCTCGTCGCATCATTGCTCGGCGCAACCCTGGTCGGCATGCGGAAAATGCAGAAGGTTCCGCTCTTGCGGGATGACGGCCGGATCGAGACGATCGTTGTTCTGGACGTATTTCCGGCACCGAACCACGACGCGGCCTAAGAGTTGCGCGTGGCCCGGATTGTCCAGGCCATCAACCTGATTTGCCACATCAAAGCCCTTGGCTAGCGGGGGCAAGGAGACTTCCATGAAGGAAAATTATTCCGTTTCGCGCGGGCCCGCCCGCCGACCGAAGATCATCATCGCAGATGACTGTGTGGACAAGCTCGAGATGCTTGCCGAGGGCGCGATCCGCCGGAACCCGGAACTTGCAGACCGTTTGCTCGGCGAACTCGGCCGGGCCCGCATTGTGCCGCGCGCCAAGCTACCGGCCAACGTCGTGTCGATTGGCCGCGAGGTCACCTACCGCGATGAGGCCACCGGGCAAGAAAAGACCGTCAAACCGGTTTACCCGGAGGCGGCCGACATCGCGCAGGGGCGGATTTCGATACTGACGCCGATTGCTGTCGCCTTGATCGGCCTAGCAGAGGGCGCATCCCTGCACTGGGATACCCGCGATGGGAAAAGGCGAGTTCTGACCGTTTTGCGCGTCGCGTCCCAGTACGCCGCCGAAAGACTGGAAGCTCAATGAACCGCTATTCCCGGAGGCCACCAGAGCACCATGCCCAACCCGGAAGGAGCCGATCGATGCGCTGACGAAGCCATGCCGCTTCTTCCGGGATATCGTCCGGCGTCGATGCGGCGTCCCGTTTTTCATGTCGAAAGAGAAGCTCATGACCCGTCACATTCCGTTCTCCTGTCCGTCCTGCAAAGTGCAACTCCCTCGTGCGGCCGCACATCGCTGCCCCATCTGCCGCCATGTTCTGGGTGGCCCCACGCCCATCATCCGTATTTCTTGCCGCCGCTGCGGTTCGGAAGTGGAGAGGAACGCCAGAGCCGCCGCAACCTGTGCCCGGTGCCGGTCTAGCCGTCCCTCCCGGCTTCAGCAGCAGGACTTCTGATAGAACAGGTGGGACATCTGCAGAGGCTTGGGCATCCTGCAGCCCCCTCCTTCAGTTGGGGGCACAAGGCAGGGTCCAGATGTTTCCTTGTGCGGTCCGTCTCAGGACGATGGACCAAGCAGGTGGCGCTGATGAGGTTTAGTGAAAGGCACAGAGCATGCCCTCCTCGACAATTTAGGATGCTGCTCCTGCTAAGATCGAGACCTCAACAGCCTCACGGCACAGGCATCGCATGTGGTTGTTAGCCAGCCGCCGAGGGATTGTTTCTGGGCCGACCGAGTACCGCAATGCTCACAGGTCTTCGCAGCTTCCATCTGGGCCTGAGCTATCCGATGGGCGGTGCGCTCGTTGCCGCCGCGCGCATAGAACCGCAA
This sequence comes from Leisingera sp., assembly GCF_034669605.1. GTDB lineage: Bacteria > Pseudomonadota > Alphaproteobacteria > Rhodobacterales > Rhodobacteraceae > Leisingera. The sequence continues at coordinate 7,539 of NZ_JAXMOX010000158.1, read as the reverse complement.
CTCACCCAGTTTCTGTTTAACCTGCTGCGCCCGGAAGCGTGTCAGACCATCCTCACGTATGATGTCGGCGAGATCTGCACTAAGGCGCTCAATCAGAGGATACCAGCCCTCGCCACAGGCGAAGCCCCAAGCGAGGCTTGTCTTCTTGATGCTCCAAGGCGGAGGCCCATACACCTCGGGAAACCGCTCCATGATGCGCTGCGCTTCAACAGTGATGTAATGATTTCGGCCGGCCATATGCGGCTCCTTCCAATAAAGTCTACGTTTAAAGAAATTGCATGTTCAATGAAGAATCCGAGCCGCCTCCAACGCTTCCCCCCGAGTGAGCATCCGGATGACATGCCGCAGGCTCAACGGCACTGTCTGACCAGAAATCTCCAGCACCTCGACTACGGCCTCGACAGACGCTTGTGCCAACCCGCGCCTGCCGCCCTCACGGCGGGCAAAGGCTACCAGGTCAGGCACCGGGACAGGTGACAGCTTTATGACCTCCAAGCGGCTTAACAGAGGGGCTGGCAAGGTGGTTAAGGTGTTGCTGGTCAGCACCCAGCTGATCCGGGACATGTCGAACCCGACCTGATAGTAGGGGCATTGCCATGATGCCGCTGAGGATGGCTCCAAAAGGGACAGCAATCCCTCGGAAAGTCCAAAGCTGTTCCCTTTGACCGAAGTTGCGACCCCGGCCTTCTCCACCTCATCCACAACGACAATCGGGTTCGCAATCAGGTGCTTCAGGATCGTCATCAAAGGGCGTCCCGGCTGTGCGTTGGCCCAGCCGCGCTGGGAACCCACGATGCCGAACGACGCCTGCTCTGCCGTCGCCTCTACGCCACAGCGGGGCACACCAAGTGCTGTGCTCAGTTGACGGGCCCACATGCTTTTGCCGATCCCCGGCGGGCCGTCCAGCAGCACCGGAGGCAAGCGAAAGCCCGAATCCCCATTGCGGACGGATCGCCGCATTGACTTCCAAAGGAGATCCGTCGCAGGAGCCATCCAGGGCATGTCGGCATGAATACCAGCGGCGATTTCATCCGCTTGGTCTTCTGTCCGGATCCTGATCAGGCTCACCCCGTTGCGCAGCCCCTCGAGCGCCCTTCGGTCTTCGCGCTTCAGGTGGGCGAGGCCTGCAGCCGCGTCCCGCCGCTCCGCCAGCCTGTTCACCCGGCGGTCTATCCGGTCCTGAACTTCGCGCTCGAAACGAACCTGCATCAAGTCTGTTTCCCACCGCAGGGCGTCCTCCGGGTCTTCCGGCTCCGGCGACACAACACCGCGCTCGAGGGCTCGGCGCTCTTTCAGGAACCGTTCCAGGCGCTGCCGTATTGCCCGACGGTCTTTCTCGACATTGTGGAACTCTGCTTCGATGAATTTGATTTTGGACATAGCTGGCCCTTTCCCGGCGCACTGCGCCGTCCGGCTCCCGATTGCACAGGGTGTGCTCGGGTAAGTGAAGGAAAGAACCTGGCCAGGTTTGAGCTGCAGTCCTGCTCATAACAGCGGTTTCAGTCAACAGGTACAGCGGGCTTGTTCAGTCGAACCGGCCTCGTCAGCAGGCAAAGGGCAACCGAAACCTAAGCCATTGTTTTTAAAAGAAACCACCGGCCGCGCCGCGGCCGGTGGTCATTAAACCCGTGTCGAATGGTCAAAGAAACCCCGAAAATGGTCACGAATTCGCGGGTCATACAATACATCTGAAGCCCCCTGCTCTCAGCCGCACTTAGAATGGCCGCAGCTGCGGCAGGTCATGCAGCCCTCGACCATCTGCATATCGAACTGGCCGCAGCTGGGACAGGCTTTGCCGCGCGGGGCGTTCAGGTTTACCACCTGTGCTTGCGGGTCGGATTTAAGCCCCATGCCCTCGCCTTCCAAAAAGCCGGTCTTGATCATGTGGGTCTCAATCACCCCGCCGATCGCCGCCAGGATCGAGGGGATATACTTGCCCTGCACCCAGGCGCCGCCGCGCGGGTCGAACACCGCTTTCAGCTCTTCCACCACAAAAGACACGTCGCCGCCGCGGCGGAACACCGCCGAGATCATCCGCGTCAGCGCCAGCGTCCAGGCGTAATGCTCCATGTTCTTGGAGTTGATGAAGACCTCGAACGGGCGGCGGTGGCCGTTGATGATGATGTCGTTGATGGTCAGATAGATCGCATGCTCGCTGTCCGGCCACTTCAGCTTGTAGGTATGACCCTCCAGCGACTGCGGACGGTCCAGCGGCTCGGACATATAGACGACCTCGGCGCTGTCGCTTTCATGCGGCGCCTGTGCGGTTTCGCCCGGTGCGGTGTCGGCGCTTTCGCTCACCGACAGGACCGAGCCGGTCACATCGTTCGGGCGGTAGGTGGTGCAGCCCTTGCAGCCCTGGTCCCAGGCCTGCATGTAGACGTCCTTGAAGGCGTCAAAAGAGATGTCTTCGGGGCAGTTGATGGTCTTGGAAATCGACGAGTCGATCCATTTCTGCGCCGCCGCCTGCATCTTGACATGGGCTGCGGGCGGCAGGGTCTGGGCGTTCACGAAATAGCCGGGCAGCTTGGCGTCGGCGCCGAATTTCTCGCGGTACATCTGCACTGCGTAATCGACCACTTCCTCCTCGGTGCGGCTGCCGTCCTTCTGCAGAACCTTGCGGGTATAGGCATAGGCAAACACCGGCTCGATGCCCGAGGACACATTGCCGGCATAGAGCGAAATGGTGCCGGTCGGCGCGATCGAGGTCAGCAGCGCATTGCGGATGCCATGCTCGCGGATTGCCTCGCGCACGTCCTCGTCCATGTTCAGCATGTTGCCGGAGTTGAGGTAGGCCTCGGCATCGAACAGCGGAAACGCCCCCTTCTCCTTGGCCAGCTCCACCGACGCCAGATAGGCGGCGCGGGCGATCGCGTGCAGCCATTCATCGGTCTGACGCGCCGCCTCGTCCGAGCCGTATTCCAGTCCCAGCATCAACAGCGCATCGGCCAGGCCGGTGACACCCAGACCGATCCGGCGCTTGTTCTTGGCTTCCTGAGCCTGCGCCTCCAGCGGGAATTTCGACACATCCACCACATTGTCCATCATCCGCACGGCGGTGGCGACCAGCTCCTGCATCGCCTCCTGGTCCAGTTGCGCATCTTTCTCGAACGGACTGGCCACCAGCCGCGCCATATTGACCGAGCCCAGCAGACAGGCGCCATAGGGCGGCAGCGGCTGCTCGCCGCAGGGATTGGTGGCCGCAATCTGCTCGACATAAGACAGGTTGTTGGCCTTGTTGATGCGGTCGATGAAGATCACGCCCGGCTCGGCGTAATCATAGGTCGCCTGCATGATCTTGTTCCACAGATCACGCGCCTGCACGGTGTGATAGATCTTGCCGTCAAACTGCAGGTCCCAGGAACCGTCTGCCTTCACCGCATCCATGAAATCATCGGTGACCAGCACCGACATGTTGAACATGCGCAGGCGGGCAGAGTCGGATTTGGCGGTGATGAACTGCTCGATATCCGGGTGGTCGCAGCGCATGGTTGCCATCATCGCGCCGCGGCGAGAGCCGGCCGACATGATGGTGCGGCACATCGCGTCCCAGACATCCATGAACGACAGCGGGCCGGAGGCATCCGCCGCCACCCCCTTCACATCGGCGCCGCGCGGCCGGATGGTCGAGAAGTCATAGCCGATGCCGCCGCCCTGCTGCATGGTCAGCGCCGCTTCCTTCAGCATGTCGAAAATCCCCGACATGCTGTCCGGCACCGTGCCCATCACAAAGCAGTTGAACAGCGTCACCTGGCGCGCGGTGCCGGCGCCTGCAGTGATGCGGCCTGCGGGCAGGTATTTGAAGTCTTCCAGCGCGGCAAAGAATTTCTCTTCCCAGGCATCCGGCGATTGTTCCGCCCGCGCCAGATCGCGTGCGATTCGCCGCCAGCTGTCCTCGACAGTGACGTCGATCGGCGTGCCATCGGCCTGCTTGAAACGGTATTTCATATCCCAGATCTGCTCGGCGATGGGGGCGGCAAAGCGGCTCATATGGCGAATCCCTGTGGTCGGTCGTGAATATAGAGTGGGCGACTGGATAGCCGCTGCGGCGCCCTGCCTCAACGGCGTTTAGGTCAATCTTAGCATTTTTTATCTGCAGGCGCACCCTCCAAGACACAAGACCTTGCCCCCGAAGGCCGTCGAGCTACAATATAAAGTTGAAACTCTGGACGACTCTGTGGGGAACCTGTGGATAAGCGTGTGAACCTTGTGAAGCTCTCGGTCGGCACCGAAAGCGTCGAAAGCCTGATGGCCTGGCAGGAGATGCGCCGCCGCGAGCTGCCCGAAGGCCTGCCGCGCCATGTCACCCGCATGTGGCCCAAGCGCGCGGCGGAGATTCTCAACGGCGGTTCGATCTACTGGGTGATCAAGGGGCTGATCCAATGCCGCCAGCGCATCCTGCGCATGGATGAGGCCACCGGCGAAGACGGCATCCGCCGCTGCGCCATCATCCTGGACCCGGAACTGCACCGGACCCATACTGCACCGAAACGGCCGTTCCAGGGCTGGCGCTATCTGAAGACCGAAGACTCCCCCGCCGATCTGCCCGCCGGCAAAAGCCAGGAAGAGCCGCTGCCGCTGGAGCTTTCCCAGGCGCTGGCGGAAATCGGCGTGATCTGAGGCTGTCCGCACTCCCCCCGCGGCACGCCTCGCCAGCGCCGGGCGTCAGCCCGGCGCCCGGCCCAACCGGGGCGGAGGCATCTGTGATGCCTCTGCTCCGGGCGGGAGCCCGCGCTGGAACGCGGGCGGCAGTGCCTACTTGCGGCCTTCCATCAGATCCAGCAGCGTGTTCAGCGCCGCCTTCTCGTCCGGCCGGTATTTGGCCACCCGGCTGCGCCACAGCGTCGCCTGGGATTTCAGCACCAGCCCGTCTGCCAGCAGCTTCAGGTGGTTGGCCCGCAGCGTTTCGCCGGTCGAGGTGATGTCGGCCACCATCTCGGCGGTCTCGTTCTTCACCGTGCCTTCGGTTGCCCCCTGGCTGTCCACCAGCTGGTAATCCGCAACCCCGGCATCGGTCAGGAATTCGCGCACCAGCCGGTGGTATTTGGTGGCAATCCGCAGCCGGTGGCCATGCGTGGCGCGAAAGGCCGAAGCCGCCGCATCCAGGTCATCCAGCGTGTCCACATCAAGCCAGAACTGCGGCACTGCCAGGATCAGGTCGGCATGGCCGAAGCCCAGTTTGGCCAGGGTTTCAACCTGCTGTTCGAACCGCGGCAGCTTCTCCTGCACCAGATCGGTGCCGGTGACACCCAGATGGATCCGCCCGGCCGCCAGCTCACGCGGGATTTCCCCCGCCGACAGCAGCACCAGCTCCATGTTTGCAACCCCCTCGACCACACCGGCATATTCCCGGTCGGACCCGCTGCGCGACAGGGTCACACCGCGTTTGGCAAACCAATCAAAGGTCTTTTCCATCAGCCGCCCCTTGGACGGCACCCCCAGCTTCAGACTCATGCGCGGGCCTCCTCAAGCTGCAGCATCAAATCGGGGCGCAGCACACCGCCCACCGCCGGGATCTCCTCACCGTCCCCCAGCCGCCGGGTCAGCGCATCATAACGCCCGCCGCTGGCGATCGGCGGCAGATCCGGACGCGTCTCGGCATAGAAGCCGAACACAAACCCATCATAATATTCCATCGACGTGCGCCCGTAGGACGCCTCGAAATCGAGGTTATCCACATCCACGCCGCGCGCCTTCATCGCCGCGGTGCGTGCATCCAGCCGGTCCAGCGCCGGGTTTATCTGCGGCAGGTCCACCGCGATGTCGCGCATCTGCTCGGTGGCAAAGGGCACCGTTTCGCGCACCGCCATCAGCGCCTCCAGCGCCAGCAGCTCATGCTCGGCAATCGGCGGCGATTTGGCATCCTCGCGCAGCGCCTCCACCCGCGCCTGCACCTCGGCCGCACGGCGTTTGCCCAGCTGCACCGCAGAGCCGGTCAGGTCGCCCTCGGTTTCCAGCAGCTTCCGGCGGCTCTCCGGCACCGGCACCCGGCCTGCAAACCGGTCCAGCAAAGCCCGGAACCGGCGCGGCCGCCAGATATGGCGCATCAGCGCCGCCTTGCGCTTCTCCGTGGTGTTCAGCCCTTGCACGGCGGCCATCAGAATGCCGATATCGCCGGTTGCCGCCCGCAAGGGCAGCCCGCGCACCTGCAGCGCAAACAGCGCAAACACCTCAGCATCCGCCGCCGCCGCATCATTGCGCTCAAACACCTCATAGCCAACCTGCAGATATTCATTGGGCCGGTCCGGGTCGATCTCCTGACGCCGGAACACTTCCCCGGAATAGGTATAGCGCGCAGGCTCGGCGCCGTGACGCATATGCGCCTCCACCACCGGCACGGTGAAATCCGGGCGCAGCATCTGCTCGCCGTGCAGCGCATCTGAGGTCACATAGGCACGCGCCCGGATGTCCTCGCCGTAAAGATCCAGCAACGTGCCGGCCGGCTGCAGCAGCGGTGTATCCACCACCTGCGCGCCTGCAGCCTCAAAGCGGAGCCGCAGCTGTGCCGCGCGGGCCTGAATGTCAGAACGAAGCGCCATGATCAGCCCTGCCCGTCCAGGATTTCGCGCACCTTGGCAACCAGTTCCGTACGCGGCACTTCAAACTGGCTGGGGCGTTCTTTCCACTCTTCCAATGTGGCGCTTTCGGCAATTCTGGCGCCCAGGATCAGGTCCTTGATCTGCACCACGCCGCTGGCCTTCTCGTCGCCGCCTTCGATCACCGCCACCGGTGAATTCCGCTTATCCGCATATTTCAGCTGGTTGCCGAAATTCTTGGGGTTGCCCAGGTAAACCTCGGCCCGGATGCCCGCATTGCGCAGCTCCGCCACCATCGCCTGGTAATCCGCCATCCGGGCGCGGTCCATCACCGTGACCACCACAGGGCCAGCCGCCTCGGCCGTCAGCCGCCCCTTGGCATGCAGCGCCGCCAGCAGCCGGTCGACGCCGACCGACACACCCACCGCAGGCACCTCCTGCCCGGTGAAGCGTTTCACCAGACCGTCATAGCGCCCGCCGCCCGCAACCGAGCCGAACTGCCGCTTGCGGCCCTTCTCGTCGAGGATTTCAAAGGTCAGCTCCGCCTCGAACACCGGCCCGGTGTAATAGCCAAGCCCGCGCACCACCGACGGGTCGATCTCGATCCGGTCCTTGCCATAACCGCCCGCAGCCAGCAGCTCTCCGATCTGCTCCAGCTCGGCAATCCCCTCCTGGCCCACCGCACTGTCGCCCACCGCAGCGCGCAGATTGGCAATGGTGCCCGCCGCCTCCGCCGCCTTGGAGGTCAGGAAGGCCAGCACCGGCGCGGCCTGATCGTCGCTGAGACCAACCCCGTCGATATAGGCGCCGGAGGCATCCAGCCGCCCCTTGGTCAGCAGCTCGCGCACGCCCGCTTCCCCCACCTTGTCGAATTTGTCGATGGTGCGCAGCACGTCGTCGCGCTTGGCATCTTCGGCGCCAAGACCCATGACCTCCAGCACGCCGTTCAGAACCTTGCGGTTGTTCACCCGCACGAGGTAATCACCGCGCGGAATGCCGACGG
>NZ_JAXMOX010000157.1:0-11482 GCF_034669605.1 Leisingera sp. | reverse complement strand
GCCGGCCAGAAGAATGTCAACGAAAGGGGTTAGCGATCTGCCAGCCAGCCTGAGGTCCAATCCGCCAGCTCCGGGCGGAAATAGGCGATCATGCGGCCCTCTTCCGGCGCTGAGGCTCCCTTGCCCCAGGGCGCAACCCCATGCAGGCACAAACGGTGCATCAGATAGGACTCGCCGGGCTTGGCGTGCACCGTGATCCGCGGGCAGGTCTCGAACACTTCGGCACGGGCGGCCGTATAGGTGTCGGTCACATCCGCATCTGCCCACTCCGCCTGCGGCACGCCCTTGAACGCGGCGGCAAAGGCGCGGCGCATGATGTGGTGGCTGCCCTCCCAGATCACCAGCGGCGCCGCATCCGGGCTGCTGTCATTCAGCGGGATCCCCAGCACCCAGGCATGCGGCTCCTCCACCTTGCGGCGGCGGTGCTCGCCAAACATCTTCACCCCGTCCACATGCGCCGCATCGCGTTTGACGCGGTAGCGGAAGGCTGCCTCCCCCTCGCCCGGACGCGGCCGCGGGTAGCCGGGAAAGACCGAGGACACTTGTGCGCGGTGCAGATCAGGGATCGGGCCAAGGTTCTGCGTGATGAACGCCACCGGCAAGCCCGACAATGGCGGACCATCCGGCAGGCGGCCCCCGGCGTCATTGGGCAGGGCATCGACGCCGATGAACCAGGTGCGCTCGCACTGGAACCACTCGGCGCAGGCCGGATCGTCCAGCGCCCTGACACCGTGCTGCAGCGCATCCGCTGCCCAGGCGGCGATCTGCGGGTCACGGGCGAACCGCACCCAGCCTTTTTCCTGAAACTGCTCGAATTGCTCCGGCATGATATCCCTCTTAATATCCGAAAGCCTTGCGCAGCATGTTGACTGCCACCAGCACCAGAAACACCCCGAACACCCGCTTCAGCGGTTTCGGGTCCATCGCATGGGCCAGTCTCACACCCCAGGGCGCGGTTATCAGCGTCATTGCGATCACGATGAAAAACGCCACCAGATTAACCGCCCCGACGGTGAACGGAGGCCGCGTGGCCGGGTCCAAATCCAGCAGCAGGAAACCAGCGACTGACGGCACCGCAATGATCACCCCAAAGCCCGCAGCCGTCGCCACCGCCCGGTGCACCGCCACCCCGTGCAGGGTCATTAGCGGCACGCCAAAACTGCCGCCGCCAATGCCCATCAGCACCGACAGGAACCCGACCGCAGGCGACAGCGCCAGCCGCTTTACACCTTTGGGCATCGCTTCAGCCAGCCGCCAGTCCGCGCGGCCCAGCCCCAGATAGCAGCCAATCACCAGCGCCAGTCCGCCAAACACGCCTTGCAGCACGGATGAACGCAAAGAGGTTGCTGCCAGCACCCCGGCAATGGCCCCCAGCGCGATGCCAATGCCCCAGCCGCGCAGAATCTGCCAATCCACCGCGCCCTTCTTGTTGTGGCTCAGGACTGAACGCACAGAGGTCACAATAATTGTCGCCAAAGAGGTCGCCAGACACATCTGCATGAGCTGATCGCCGCCATAGCCAAGGGTCTGAAAGGCATAGAAAAACGCCGGCACCAGGACGATGCCGCCGCCAACACCCAGAAGTCCCGCAAGCATCCCGGCGAATGCGCCGATCACCAGCAGCAGCCCCGCCATCTGCATCAGCAATGCAGGCTCCGGCCACAGGGCGGCGGTCATGGCAGGATCAGTCATGCGGGGAACCTCCGATTTAGCTTCACTGGCAAAGGGTTAGCGGCCGGAAACCGATTGCACAAGCCGATAGCCTGCAAAGCGCCGCGTCACGCGGCCGCGCGGTCCGCCACCTGCGCCAGGGCCTGCTCCACCAATTCCGGCCCGGCTCCTGCTCGGCAGGCGCCCTCAGAGAGCGTCCGCCGCCACTGCCGCGCGCCCGGCTTGCCGGCAAACAATCCGAGCATATGCCGGGTGATCTGGTTCAGCCTGGCCCCTTCGCCCAGCCGCGCTTCGATATACGGCAGCATCTGCCGCACGGCCTGGCAAGGCTCACTGGCGCTGCCGGTCCCGTAGATCTCCGGATCCGCGGCGCAAAGAACATCGGCAGGCTGGTGATAGGCCGCACGCCCCACCATCACGCCATCGAGGCCCCGGTCCAGGTGCGTCTTGGCCTCAGACAGCGTGGCAATACCGCCGTTGATCGAGATATGCAGATCCGGGAATGCGGCCTTCATCTTATGCACCAGATCATAATCCAAGGGCGGGATATCGCGGTTTTCCTTTGGGCTCAGCCCCTGCAACCAGGCCTTGCGTGCGTGGATTGTCACCCGCTGGCAGCCCGCAGACCGGATCTTGTCCAGGAAGTCCGGCAGCACCTCTTCCGGCTCCTGATCGTCAACACCGATCCGGCATTTGACGGTAACCTCGGCATTCACGGCTTCACGCATGGCGGCGACGCAATCCGCCACCAGGTCCGGCGTCTGCATCAGCACCGCGCCAAAGGCGCCCGATTGCACCCGGTCACTCGGACATCCGCAGTTGAGGTTAATCTCGTCATAGCCCGCTACCGCCCCCAGCCTGGCGGCCTCCGCCAGCTCCACCGGGTCCGAACCGCCCAGCTGCAAGGCTACCGGATGCTCGTCGGGGTGAAACTCAAGCAGATGCAGCGCCCCGCCCCGAACCAGCGCAGGCGCGGTTACCATTTCTGTGTAAAGCAGCGTCTCCCGGCTCAGCAGCCGATGCAGAAACCTGCAATCGGATGTCGTCCAATCCATCATCGGTGCCACCGATAGACGCGCTGCCTTTGTTATCAAAGACTTATTATCACTGTTCGCCATTTGTACGCGTTTTCTCTTTAGGATTTTTGTCGTTATTTTTCGACGTTTTGAGTTGTTGACTTTCGAGCGGTAGTCCCGGAGGACTACTACAATACCTTCAGGACTACCGCACGAGATTTTCATGGGAACAATCATTGAGCGCAAGCGCGCGGACGGATCATCCAAGTTCAGAGCGCAAATTGTAATAAAGCAATCAGGAAAGATCGTCTACCAAACAAGCAGAACTTTTGACCGGCGCCCCACAGCCAAGGCATGGCTGGAGCGCAAGGAGAAAGAACTAAAGGCCCCAGGGGGGCTAGATGCGGTCTCGACTCCCGCCGTTACACTTGGCGAAGCCATTGACCGTTACACCAAAGAAAACCGGAACGGAATCGGCGATACCAAGGCTCAAGTTTTACGCACAATAAAAAACGAATATGAGATTTCCGCGAAGCGAAGCAACGAAATTACAAGCGACGATATCGTCGATCTAGCTAAACAAATCAGTGATCGACCAGGAGTGTCGTCGGCATCAACAGTCGGCAACTACATATCCCACCTGAGTGCGATTTTCGATATTGCTTTTCCAGCTTGGAAAATCCCGCTTGATGAGAAAGCGATGCGGGACGCCATGAAGGTCTGTAAGCGCTTAGGCCTGATTGCCAGTTCGAAAAAACGAGATCGACGCCCTGAGTTGGACGAATTGGACGCCCTGTTATCTTACTTTGAAGACCGGCACCTAAACGGCCGGTCCCTGCCAATGCACAAAATCGTCACTTTTGCGATTTTCTCAACCCGTCGTGAAAGTGAAATCACTCGCATTTCCTGGACAGATTTCGAGAAGAACAACTCACGAGCGCTTGTTCGGGACATGAAGCACCCGGGCAAAAAGGCTGGCAACGATATCTGGTGTGAACTGCCACCTGAAGCCGTTCGCGTCATCGATTCCATGGGCCAAAAAGACGGTGTGGACAGGATATTTCCTTATCACCCAGATACAATTTGCAACTCCTTCACCAACGCGTGCAAATTTCTCGGCATCAAAGACCTGAGATTTCATGACCTGAGGCATGAAGGCGTTAGCCGGCTGTTTGAAATGGGTAGAACAATTCCGCAAGTTGCAAGCGTGTCAGGCCACAAAAGCTGGCAAGGCCTTCAAAGGTACAGCCACCTCCGCGCAACAGGAGACAAATACGAAGGCTGGCCCTGGCTAGACCGAATTGTGCCCGCCAAGGAAGCGGATGCCAATGAAGGCTAAGGACTACCCGCTACCAATGGTCGAAATTGCCTGCGATCACTGCGGGCGATACGGAAAGTACCGAAAGGCCAGGTTCATCGATCTGGCAGGACCTGAGACCGAACTCCCGCAAGCACTCTCAATAATCGCGGCCGACTGCACAGAAGATCGAGCCACACCAGACAACATGCAAGGCCGATGCCGCCCGCACTACGCACAGAACTGGTGGGCTTCCGCGGTCAGCAAAGAATAGCCCTCCTTTGTTGGACCCGCTAATCTTCGCGGTCACATTGCAAAATACATCAACGCGATCATGACCGGCGTCATGACTAACAGCAAAAGCGCCACCAAGCCGAAGAACCGCAGGAAGCGCAGGACTTCGCCTGGAAATGTATCGCGCCAACCTATCAGTCTCAAAAACCAATCACTGACGCCCCCGATAACACACATGCCCGCGCTCCTTTTATGGATGTGCTCCGACCAGGTTATGAAACCCGCCTTAGCGGCGCTGTTTTACTCACCTCTAGCCTTCGAGGATGATCCGATTGCAACCCCAAGGGCCAATGTGAATGACGTTTGAAGAATGTCCCAAGCCTTGCCCACGTTTACGCTCGAGCAAATTGCCACGATCCACACCCCTGCCAGCGCTAGAAGAAGCAAAATTGTAAAAAAGAACGCGGCACCTTGGAAAGTGTCAGTGGTTCCGAAGCTCATGAAGCCCAGTGAAATCCGGAACGCCCGGTTTGGGGCTTTGTCAGAAGCTGAATAATCACTAGGTTTATCAGGGCGTACGACCTGCTCCGGCCGATCAGGCTTAGTCTTCCTCTCCAATCAACTAGCCTTCTCGCTAAACAGTATACATAGTTCGAAAGAAATAGTCTCGAATCAGATCGTTAGGCACTTCTTGGTGCCGCAGTATCTTGCGCCCCCCATCCGTCACCTGATCCCATGGTCCGCCCTTCTCATGCGTCCAATCGGACAGGTCGGCAGCCCTTTCTTCCCCATACGTTTGCCACACGAAATCGATGAGTTCGGCAACTTTGGGGTCTGTGGGAATGGGAGCCTTCTTGACCGTACCAGTGTCATGATCAAAATCATCAAGCAGGCGAGGAATGCCGTCTTTTCCGAAGTACTTACACTCATGATACAGGGTGTTCAGAACCGGACCGAACTTCCACGCTTCGAAAACCTCATCCAGAATTGGCTCCCTACACTCAACCAGGGCATAGCCATGGGCGATGTAGACCAGCTTCTGAGCCTTCATAGGCGAGATTGATTTCCCTTCGGCGAACGCGTGGTTCAGGAACGCGTTCGCAATAGAAGCAGCTGAATATGCCATTTACTGCGAACCTCCTCTCCTTGTGCGTGCTCTGCTCGAACAACTCACACTGAGTCATCTATTAGCTGTGGATAACATAAACAAGCCAGTTCGTACAAAACGAACCACATGGTCGCACCAATCTGGGACAGAACAGCTGCTCCTTACTTGGACATTTACGCATCGACAGCGCCCCCGCGACAGGACGACACGGAGGCGCCCACATGCATTGCAAACAGAGGGCGCCGACCTATCTCTTTCTTAACGAATGTGTCTTACCTTGTGGGGCACCTGTGGGCTACCTGCGGGTCACCTGTGGATGGACAGTGGTTGACAACCTGTGCTTAGGTGACGCAAAGACGCCACAAAAGCGTGCTAGGAGAGTGCGTGACTGCCCAGCAAACACTGGGCCTCAGCTATCGAACTTGCTGAGAATCAACCGAAATTCGGACGACAGAAACCGAATCGGAATTTATTGGAGACCTAGGATGAATCGAACACCAGCCAAGCAGTCGGGGGGAAAGTGGGCCAAGAACGCCTTTCCGCCAGAAGCGGCTATGAACTTTGACGAATTCGACCCTGACCAAGTTCGTGAACTGAAAGCTGACCTCGAAAAGGACCTCGATGGCGAGGAGTGGGAAGTGGTAGACGGGACGAAGTTCCCATATGCCTGAGTGGGTAAAAGTACCCCCGCAAGCTTATTCTATTGTTACCGGGTATTTCCCGGAGACCAAACCTAAGGACGGCAGCCCAGACTGTCGTCCTTTGCTTGTGACCCAAGTCCTTCAATCCAATTCCGGCGCGACCGCGGTACGGGTTTGCTATGGAACAACGAAGCTGAAGTTCCCGCGGCGCGCGAACGATGATCTAATTGTGCAAAACTCGTCGGACTTGGACGCCTGCGGCCTTCTTCGCCCGACCCGATTTGTCGTTGACCCCTCTCAACAGGTCGTGTTGCGGTGGGATAAAAAGCACTTCAAGCCATGGTCTGGCTGCTCACATCCACGCCGAGGAATGCTCCCTCTGGACCTCCAGAAGGATTACGCGTGGCTCATGTCCCAGCATCTTTGATCCGCCCTAAGGCCTAGCAACCCCTGCCGATCCCTTGATTGCTCCCTATCACATCGACGTGGCCTGATGGCCGCTGACTTCCCCTCCTTAGTTGGATTCTGGGTTCGTGTCTTCGCCCTCGAGAAACTGCTTCGGAAGCACAACGCAATCCTGGCCCTTCCCGCAGCCAGGACAAACAAAGACCGCCCGCCCATTATAGTTTTGAAGCACTTCCCATCTAACTGGTAGCGGCTCCACATGGCCGCACTTGCATTCGAACTCTGTCACACCCTTCATGCTCGCCGCTCCTTACTCGGACAACTTAAATCTGCCCGACTCGCACCAAAATAGCGTCTTCACACCAGGCTGAGACAAAAACAGCCGCGCTGCCAACTGACAGTTCTCAGCATTGTATTCGCCACCCTCAGTGGTGTCGAATGTCGCAACATGAATGCGCATCTGCGGATCCACAACCGAGGATCGATAGAGGGTGAAAACACCGTCAGCCGCCATGGCCGCTGAGGAAAACGCAGACAGCACAAGCCAGAGAAGAACTTTCTTCATGCCGTTGCTCCTATTGCGCATTGCTCTGAACCCAGTCTTGCAGATCGTAGTCATAACGCCATTCTTGAGTTGGGGTAGGCAATGTGACCCCGTGACCGATGGCAACAATCCGGCACGAACACTGCTTGCAAATTTCCTCATCGGCATACGCCATGGCCTCGGCGAGCGTTTTACAACCCTTCGCGACAAGAGTACCGTCAATAAACAATTGGTAGACCAATAACTTACCTCCTTACTTGGATTGACCTCGCTCAAATGAACGGGATCTCCGATTTTCGCACAGTCACTGACTGAACACCCTCCGCTCCCTGCAATGCTACTCTAACGTAGTTATCGATAGCGGCCTTGTTTCCCTTTGGACCAACCAAGACTTCACGTATGCCGAATTTGTAGCTTAGAGGTTCATCACAAGCATTGAGGCTCAGAACCGACCTGTACTCACCACCAATTTCGGTGAGCATCCTTTGGCGCGCCAAATAGGGATTAGGGTCAACAATCCTCCACTCTTCTTCTTCCGCAAATGTAGACGACTTCACGAATGGCGGTATGTCTTTTAACATCAGGTAGTCTTGCCAGCCCCCGAACTTGGTAAGACCTTGACGAATCTTCGAAGCGAGAATTTCTTCAAACGCCTCCCGATCGTATGCAACTTTCTCTGGCCCGAAAACTCGTGATGCAAGTGCGATTTTGATCAGATCAGCACGATCGAATCCAATGGCAATACCATCGCTGCCATGCACCGCGTCAGCATACCCGCGCCACATCGACAAACGATCACGTGCCGCCGAAAACGAAATTACGAATGGGCAATGAGCGTCTTCAAAATCCTGATATTGCTGGATAAAGTACTCTGGACAGACATTTCCGAAATCAAACTCCTCCTGACTCCCAAGCCAATCGGTGACCCATTTGGCACCCAATTTGATCTCCATCCCGTCATTCAACAGGCGATAATCCCTTGCCAAAAGAGACTGAGACTCAACTATTCTTCTGAAGGTTTGAAAGGTTGTGTAGTGCCAGAGCAAATCTGTTTTTAGGGGAATAGCCTCTTGGGACGCCATGATTTCGCTCCTTATTTGGATCAGATCATAAAATTGAATGCTAGCAGCAGGCATCCAATCAGGAACAGCAGGACGGCCACGAGAACCCCTACTTCTGCGGCTACCATCCAAGCGTTAGCTCGCGAATAGTCTAGATCCTGCCCTCGCAGCGTCCTGTCAACATGGCGCGTTGAGAGGAAACCAAATAGCCAAGTCAAAGCGCCTGCGCTAACACCAGCGACAAAGGCAACCATGGCCCAACCGACCGCCCACTTAGGCAGAGCGGTAGACAAGTTAGTAAGTTGGGAAAGAAGTGCGACTGCGGCACCGCCATTAATCAAGATGCTGGCCCGAATGGCCCCTTGCGCATAATCCTGTGAAATCGCTCTAAAATCAGTTTCCTGCAAAATTTGCTCTCCCTAGATGGACTATAACTTATCGCAGCCAATCAACTTGAAGTGATCTTGCAGGGAGGGTGCCGTGTGCAAGAATCTTCCGTCTTCAAGAGCGGTCGTTGCTCGCATAGCTATTTCCGCACATGCCTTCTCGAAAACACCCGATCGTTGACCAACAACGCCAACGTTGTCAGTTGCATTCTCGGGTGATGTAATAAGGATCTGCATCTGCGCCTCCAGTGTTCTCAGCCTTTCCTCATATTTGTAGACAGCAATTGCAGCTGCACCAAACGCAATTGCCACGGCTGACCAGCTTGCCAAATCACCAATCTTCATTCGCCTACCCATTATTTTCTACTTTGACCTGTAATTGCGCATATGCAGCGCCTTCTGGAACCGCTTTACACGATCCACGATCTCAGTTGTATCTGTTTCCGGCTGCACAACCACAGATCCGCCGTTAACAATGATCTGCGCACCCCTGCCGCTCACCTCACCCAGAAACCATTCAACGTCAGCCTCTGACAGACCCAGGCACTCCACCCCGGCCACCACCAGTGTGTCGCCAGGATGCAAGAAGCTGATCAGGGTTCTCCGCTTCAGCAGGACCGACTGCGGGCGCGTGGTTTTCTTCTTCACCACGTCCCAAAAGTAGCGACCACGCTCATCGAAAGTGACCCCGTGAAGGCCCAAAGACAGTTTCTGCTGCTCGATGCTGGGCCGCCCCGGAGCCTCAAGAATGTACCCCACTGTGACCGGCGGCATTTCGGGTTTTTCTGCCATTTTCTCTACGCGGCTTTCCGTCGTTTGTTTTGTCTACCCGTAGAGATTGAGCTTGACTGTGGCAAGTAATTCTTTTATCTACATATAGATTTAATCACAACTTCTGGTGACCCTATGAGCACCCTTCACCTACCCCTGAAAGGCATCTACTTCGACCAGATCAGGAGCGGCGAGAAGGTCGAGGAATACCGCGAGGCCAATGATTACTGGCAGAAGCGTCTTGAAGGGCGGTCATACTTCGACATCGTGTTGACCAAAGGCTACCCGCCAAAGGACGACGCCTCCCGCCGGATCACGCGTCCGTGGCTCGGATACCGAAAGACCACCATCACGCATCCGCACTTCGGCCCTGATCCGGTCGAGGTCTACGCGATCCGCGTGAACTGAACCCCTTCCAACAAAGTCCCGACCAAACAAAAAAGAGGCCCCGGCTCTCGCCGGGGCCTTTCACTTTCTATTGGTGCGCGCGCGCTATTCGCGGGCCTGCCGCACAGCCTCGGCAATCTTACCACGCGCAAGTCTCTGCAGAACGGGCACTGTGGGTTTCAGAGCCTTGAAGGATTCAGGCACGGATTCGCGGGCATGCTTGATCGCTTCATCAATCAGCACATCAGGCGGTGCCTCCCGAGCATCCTCAAGGGCGGCCTTGATTCCGCTCATGAGCGCCGCGTGCAGATTGTCCTGCAGCGCCTTGCCGATCTGGACACCGAAGTGCTTTCGCACCCGCAGCGCCGCGCCACCAATGAGCGAAGACAGGATCAGCGCCAGGGCTTGGACAAGCAACGGCGTCAGGTCCGGCAAAATTCCGGTCAGGTTCATAGGTCAGTCCTTTCAGTTGGAGAAATCCGGCCCGCAATCAGCCGCGGCGCCGGGTGAGAAATTTCAGCAGCCAGCTAGGCAACCACGGCTGCGGCGCAGGCTTGGGCGGGGAAATGGGGGGCAAGGCTACCAGCGCCTTGTGCATTGCGGCGCGGGTGAGCGGGCCGATCTGACCATCTGCGGTCAGGCCAGCGCCGCGCTGAAAGCCGCGCACGTCGGTTCGCGCGAAGCCCAGCAGCACAAGCTGCGCTTTGTCGGTCCAAAGCTGCCGTTCTGTGAAATGGTTGTATCCACCATTGATCCGCCGGGTGACCGCCCGGACGTCGCCCGCATCGGCCGGCACATTCAGACTGCGGGTGGTCCAGTACCAAAGCGGCCCCAGCCCTTCCCACGGATCTAGGTTCACCGCGTCCGGATCAGTCTCAAAATTCGGAGCGCTCGGGTCCAGGCTGCGCGCCCAGGCGGTAAATTCCCGGTAATTGGCACGCCCGGTAATTTGAAACGGCCCGCGGCCACGGAAGTCAAAGCCATCACCATCCGCCTCCGGAGTGTTTCCGAGATCCGTGCGCCGGTCATAGCGGGCCTGTGCCGGTGATGGCCCCCACAGTTCGCGGTCATACCGGAATGCCCCGCTCTCCAGGATCGCCTGACCAAGCAGATACGACACCCGGTGATGATGGTTCAGACCGCACTGGAAACCAAATGTGTTGATCCCCAGGAGGAAGGATTCTGCGTTCCGTTCCTGCCCGCTCCCTTGCTTCATGGGGCCGGTGATTTTCAGGAGCGTTGCAAGGTCAAGAATTTGGGACATGTGTCCTCCAAAAGAAAAGCCCCGCACGAGGCGGGGCCGGTTTCAGGATGAAATTTGTGGGTGTTTTAGGCGGTGCCTGCACCGCGCTCGATCGCGGACACCTCTCGCTCCCGCAACTGGGCCATTCGGCGCTTGAACCAAAGGTTCACAAAGAACCCGGCTACAGCCAGTGCAAAGCCGCCGATAGCAAGCCACTGTGTCAGCGTGAGGCCTCCAACAACCGCAATGCCCGCTCCGCTGAGAGTTGTCGCCGATGGAAAGTCAGCGTGAATAGGTGCTGTTCGCATCGCGCCACCTCAATCTGCAGCAGCCAGAGCGGCATCAAATGCGGCCGTTACATCGAACCTGTCCAGCTCCGCGTCATCGAGCGCCGCAATCTGCCCGCTCACTTCCCGCTCAGCGGCGAAACAGGCCTGGACATGCTGGGACGCCGCCGCAGCCGCTGCCTCGATCTGCGCCTTGGACAGATCCGCCCAGCCCGCCGGGAACTTCCAGGCGACCGGCTCAGAAATCATGCCGCGGGCCAAGCTTTCCACGGCGCCGGTCAGTTTGCCTATTGTACGTTCATCGGTTGGCAGCGATGTGCCATCCGGCAGAGTGACACCGCCGGTCTCGCGTTTCCAGCGGATGCGGGCAAGATCCGCGAACAGCGCCACGCGGGCTTTCGCTACTTTGGTTTCGGCGGTGACCACCTGCG
>NZ_JAXMOX010000156.1:0-11598 GCF_034669605.1 Leisingera sp. | reverse complement strand
GCGGGTCAGTGCCGAGGCAACGCCGTAGCGCTGCGCCAACATGCGCACCGCATCCGAGACACATAGCACATGATCACAATGGGTATTGATCAGGTCGATCATGGCTGCACGACGCGCCGCAAAAGCTTTGGCACGATCTGCCGCCACATGCGGCTCTAACAAACGGTTTTCCGCCATCACCTGCCCCCGGCCCCGCAACCAGCGTAGCGCCTGTAAGCCGCGTCGGCCCATGGCCAGAATGCCGCGGAAAGCCAAATCATAGGCCCATGTACCCGGCTGCAATCCCGCACAGCGCAGCCGGTAGGACACCGCATTAGCTCCGCGCAGCAGGCGCGCGTCATGCTGATGCGGCAGGCAGGTGACGCAGCGTGCGCCACCTTGGAAGTCTTCGCAGGTTTCACGCTCATGTGCCCAGAGGTTCACCTGCGGGCAGATCGGGTAGTAATTGTGCAAGGACAAGACAATCCGGGTCTCCGGATGCTGTTCTTTGACCGCCAGAACCTCAACGGGCAACCCTTCAAGATTGTTGAAGTGGATTACGTCATAGGGGCCAGTCCGCGCGACGAAGTCGAAAAATACATCGCTGGTGGGCGGATGCGACACCTGTGCGGGATCGCCGAAGCTGGCATGCGCCGAGGCCAGCACACCAGAGTTGATCAACTCATACCGGCAGTCGCCGTTTTCAGCGGGTCCATGACGCACAGGTTCCCACCGCGGGGCGCGCGCCCTCAGATCATGACCAAGCCCGGCAGAGAGGAAAACCGCCTCGACATTATCGCGACCTTCTAACCCCTCCATCAAATTGCGCTGATACAGTGTTACACCGCCGCCGCGCTTTTCCGTATCCAGATAGTCGACCCAGTTGTAGTAGAGAACCCGGAGAGGGCGGCTCACAACTCGTCTTCCAGCCAGCGCTTCAGCCCGATCTGGTTGAAATAGTAGCGAATAGGCTTGGGGTCCTCGAAACGGTCCGCGATGGAATTGCTGCTTTGTTTGATCAACGGGCTTTTCATGCCGGGTCGGTACGGTACTTCCAGAAAATTACAGATTTTCTCTTCGAAGCCGGGCTGGAACAATTCGCGGTACTCATAGGTGACCTTGGGGTTGGGCACCCCTGCCAGCCAAATCGAGATCAGATGATCGAATGTCGAATATTCATGCCAGCGGTGGCTGATCTGGCGCGGGGTCGCCTTGATCTTACGCGTCACATGCTCATCGGCCTTGCTTTGCGCCCATTTCTTGCTTTGGTACGCCTTGATGAGAGAAGACACCTGCGCCAGCCGGTTCTCGCGCCAGACGTAGATGATGGACACTTCGGGGTCTGTGGCAAGGGCGCGCAATACATTCAGGTTGTGGCCGATCATGAACTTGAAACCGCCGCTGGCCGCGCCTTTAGCGGCCGCCTCGTCAAAGAACCTGTACATATGGCCGACCGGATCCTTGTCGCGGCCCAGTATGGCAGCGTGACTGTCGTCATGCTTAGAGCCGATAACCGCATAAGGATTGTACTGTTCCCCCGCACAGATCACGTTGCGATGTGCGTCCAACAAACTCATCAGATAGGTCGTTCCGCTGCGCGGCAGCCCCAGGATCACAAAGCGTTTCATCGTTTTTTACGTCCTGCCCACATACCGGTGCATTAAGGGAAAAGATATCAGGCCTTATTGAGGAGGATGGCCCGAATTTCAAGCGGCGCAGCTCTTAGGTTATCTATCCTCGATGGCATCGAGATGGAACTTGATCGCTGTTTCGACATCTTCGAAATAGGTCAAATGACCATCTGCCAGCAGGATGGCAGCATCACAATAGTCGCGCACCTGCCCCATCTCATGCGAAACAAGGATTGCACTAGATGTCTGCATGCGTTCCTTGAACAGCGCCTTGCTCTTGCGGCGGAACGCAGCGTCGCCCACTGCAGTAACCTCATCAACGAGGTAAGTATCGAATTTGATACCGAAAGACGCCCCAAACGTCAGGCGTGACCTCATACCCGAAGAATAGCTGCGTACCGGCATGTCGAAGTGTTTGCCCAGTTCCGCGAAATCCTCGACAAAGGCGACCAGTTCGTCGGTGTCCACTCCGTAGATACGCGCGATGAACCGAACGTTCTGCGCGCCTGTCAGATCCGGGTGGAATGATCCGCCGAATCCCACCGGCCAAGAGATCGACCCATCCGACACCACCCGTCCGCTATCGGGGCGCAACGTGCCAGCAATTAGCTGCATCAGGGTCGATTTACCGGCTCCGTTTAGCCCCAGCAGCGCCAACGACTTACCGGTCGGCAACTCGGTGTTGAGATGGTCGATCACAACCTTCTGAAAGCCCTGTACCCAGTAGCTCTTGCTCAGGTTCTCAAAGCGGATCATCGCAGCCCTTTCCGTCAGCTACGGTCGCGGATGGAATAATACACCAATGCCATGATTGCCCACCCCATCACCAGGAATAGTGAGGCCAGACCAAAAATCACGGCACGACGGGGATATTCACTGGTCTGTGCCAGTGTTGGCGCGATGTATGTCGCCAGATACCGGCTCTGCCGGGAGGCATTGGCCCGGGCTACATCAAGTGCAGCCAGTGATGCACGGTATGTCTCCTCGGCAAACTCCCGGTCCACGATTAGACCTTCGTATTCCGCTATCAGGGCCGGGTAATCATCCCCCGCCCCTGCCCCACTGGACAGCTGCTCGCGCTCGTTGGCGATCCGCTCGCGGATCACGGTAATCAGCCGCTCCGCCTGACGCTGACGCGGATCAGCCCCATCGGTTCCGCTGAGAAGATCCAACTCAATCAAGGCTTCGGCCAATTGCTGCTGCAGGTTGTTGATCACACCTGCACGGCCCTGAATATCCGAAGCCGGATCGACAAGCTGGTTCCCGGATCGGAACGCCGTCAGTGCCTCACGGGCCACTTTGAGCCTTCCGACCGCCTCTTCAAGATCAATTCGCGCGTAGCGCATCGCATCCTCGCGGGCCTGCTCGTTAAGGTCATTGATCATGTTCTGGCTTAATCGCAGGATCTCGACAGCAATCTCGCGAGCTTTTTCAGGCGTGAACGCCTCTATCCGCATTTCCATCAATCCCGAACTACGGTCATAGGAAACACTTACGATCCGACGCCAGTAGCTGTCCAAATCCTCAATGCTGGCATCGGGCTTCAGGGCAAAGAACGGATCGTCGTCCCAATATCTGCTGTAATGTTCACGCAGGCCCACATTTTCGTCGATCTTCTGAACGAGAGACTGACTCAGTATAAACTCGTAGAGAATGTCCCCGTCCGAGGAGGCCGATGCTCCTGTCAGACTGGCCAAGCCGCCCAGCAGTGCCGAGGCGCTCCCCCCCTCTTCCTGACGCACCGTGAAACCGGTTAGCGAGATGTATTGATCCTTTGCGATCACCCAAAGGTAGAACCCCACCACCGACAGCGGGATGAGAACCACGGCCAAGAAGGAAAGGACCAAACCAAAATGACGACGCCGGAAACGCGCCGCTTTTACCGTTCGACGTACGGGGCGGACATAGGGCTCCACCTTCTCGACCTTCCGGGGGGCCGGAGCAGGTTCGGCAGACGCGCTGTCTTTCGGGGTCATTTCACTCATTTTGCTTCCGGAAGATGGTTTGAACTTCTAAGGAATCTTTTACATACTGATCCCGGTATTGCCAGCACTGGAGCAAACCGTAATGTCGCGTCCCTCTGCCCAGGTTAGTCCCGTCGCGCATGGTGCAAATCGAAGCTTTGCGACGTTCAGAGCCGTCTCGGCCTTGATCCTGCGCGAAATGGCCACGCGCTACGGGCGCTCCCCGGGGGGCTATGCTTGGGCCGTGTTGGAGCCGCTGGGCGGCATCGCTGTCTTGGGTTTCGGATTTTCTCTTCTGGTGCGCACACCGCCATTGGGAACCAGTTTCCTGTTGTTTTTCGCAACGGGCTTCCTGCCGTTCGGGATGTACAACAACCTCGGTTCTGCGGTGGGGCGATGCATCAACTTTTCGCGCGCCCTGCTCTTCTATCCCGCCGTGACCTGGGTGGATGCCGTTCTGGCGCGGTTTATCCTGGGCGTTCTGACCGAAACCCTCGTGATCATCATCATCCTGACGGGACTGGTTCTGACCATCGATAGCCGCATCATCCTGGACGTTGGCGCAATTGTTCAATCAATTTGCCTGGCCGCTGCGGTGGGGTTAGGCGTGGGTCTTCTGAATTGTGTCCTGTTCGGGCTCTTCAACATCTGGATGCAGATCTGGAGCATCCTCATGCGACCCATGTTCTTGATCTCAGGCGTTCTTTTTCTTTACGAAAGCATGCCACGCGCGCTACAGGATATCTTGTGGTACAATCCGATCATGCATGTCACGGGATTGATGCGGCGCGGTTTCTACAGCAGCTATGAAGCCTCCTATGTCAGCATCAGTTATGTGCTGCTGTTTGCGGGAGTCTGTGGGTTTCTAGGGGTAGTCTTGATGGGCAGGTATCACCGTGTCATTCTCAACCGGTAGCCGCAATTAGGGGCGCGAAGACGCTGGATTGGCCCATGCCAACACGCGGGCGTGAGGGATCTGAGTGCGCCGCAGCAGCCCGTCGCGGATCGCGCGGCCCAGCAGCATCAGGTAGCGTCCCCGCTCTCCCGAGTGGAACCGGGCCTTGAGCGCCCATTTCACCATCATCATCAGCAGCACCAGCCAGAACCACGGACCAGCAGCCAGGCGATAAACCATCAGCAGATTACGGTAATGATAATAGGATTTCCAAAGAGGACGGAAACGCTGATCAGCGCCTGAAATAGTGGTAAAATCATGTTCGAACCGAATGGCGGGATCAAACAGGATCGTGCCCCCTGCTTGTCTCATAGCCAGCGAATAGAGCACATCATCGCCGTAGATGAACAGCGACCCATCTGGATACCCCACTGTCTTGATCGCCGCGCGCGAAACAAACAGCCCGACAAAGGATCCGCTGTCGACGGCCCTGAAATCACTGCCCTCGTAATCGGCGGGATTTAGGTGAAACCCGGCCCGTCCGCGTCCCCGTAGTGCGCCCTTTAGCGTGCGCCAGACCATGCCGCGGTGCCAGAAAGGATTAAGCGTGGGGCGATTCATATCACAAATCCGCCCGTCAGGATGGTAGACTGCCGCCGACCACGCCATCGCACTGCTGCGGTCAGCATCCAAAAAGGCCGCTACGGCCCCCGGCGCAGGGCGCGCATCGTCGTCCATGACCAGGATCCACTCAGGATT
Source organism: Leisingera sp. (assembly GCF_034669605.1). Classification (GTDB taxonomy): domain Bacteria; phylum Pseudomonadota; class Alphaproteobacteria; order Rhodobacterales; family Rhodobacteraceae; genus Leisingera. Next base: position 6,370 of record NZ_JAXMOX010000156.1, on the reverse strand, counting down.
AAAGGTATCTACGGCAAAGCGCATCCCCGCCTCAAACCCGCCTGCTCCGCCGCCATTCACCGCACAGCGCTGCACCACCAGATGCGGATCATTCTGGGCCGCCAGCCAGCCAGCCGTCCCATCCGTACTGGCGTTATCGATCACAATGATACGGTCTAGCCCTTCTGAGGTCGCCGCCAACAGACGCGCCACGGTCAGACGAAGCTGGTCCAGCCGATTGTACGTCACGACAACTGCTACAAGGCGCTGTGACAGGGGCGGCAGCGTGGTTTGCATCCTAAGTATATCTCCAGCCTGAAACTCCGTGTGGCTCTGGTCATAGTTCTTCCGCCAAGTCAAACACCGCAGGCCGCTCCCGGCACTTCGGGTTGCTTTCTGACCCCAATCTGGCAAGAAGGTCCAGGTTTTCAGGTTCAAGGAATTTCCCGATGAAGATCGAAGAAACAGCATTGCCGGGGGTCGTTGTTTTGACCCCGGCCCGCCATGGAGATGCCCGCGGCTTTTTTTCCGAAAGCTGGAATAAGGCGCGGATGGAGCAAGCTGGCCTACATTATGACTTCGTGCAGGACAACCATTCCCTCAGTGAGGCGGCGGGCACAGTGCGGGGCCTGCATTTCCAAAAGCCCCCCCATGCACAGGCCAAGTTGGTGCGGTGCGGGCGTGGGGCACTTTTGGACGTGGCCGTCGACATCCGCCGCGGCAGCCCGACATATGCTCAATGGGTCGGCGTCGAGCTTTCGGCGCAGAACGGTAAGCAACTGCTGATCCCTGCGGGTTTCCTGCATGGGTTTGTGACCCGTGCACCCGACACTGAGATTATCTACAAATGCACCGATTACTATGCCCCTGACTGCGATGCTGCCGTGCGCTATGATGATCCTGATATCGGGATCGACTGGGGATTGGGCGAAGACGCGCCACGGCTTTCGGCAAAGGATGCTCAAGCGCCCCGGCTGGCGGATATCGACACACCATTCAGCTTCGAAGGCCAGGACACATGAAAATTCTCGTAACCGGCGGTGCTGGCTTCATCGGATCGGCAGTTGTGCGGCTTGCTGTGGCGCGGGGGCATCGGGTGGTCAATCTCGATGCTCTGACCTATGCCGCCTGCCTTGATAACGTGGCCGAGGTGGCCAACAGCCCTCTTTATACGTTTGAGCATGGCGACATCCGGGATCGTGCAGCGCTGGACCGCATTTTAGAGACCCACAAACCCGATGCAATCATGCATCTGGCAGCCGAAAGCCACGTCGATCGCTCGATTGATGGACCGGGTAATTTCATCGAAACTAACATCACCGGCACCTATCACATGCTGGAAGCCGCGCGCGCCTACTGGACCGCGCAGGGCCGGCCCAACACATTCCGCTTTCACCACATTTCGACGGATGAGGTTTTCGGGTCGCTGGGCCCCGCAGGCATGTTCACCGAAGACACCCCCTACGATCCCCGCAGCCCCTACTCCGCATCTAAAGCCGCAAGCGACCACTTGGTGCGCGCTTGGGCCGAAACCTACGGGCTTCCCGTGGTCCTGACCAATTGCTCTAACAACTACGGGCCCTACCATTTCCCTGAAAAACTGGTCCCCGTGGTGATCCTGAACGCGCTGGCGGGCAAGCCGTTACCGATCTACGGCGACGGCGCTAACATCCGCGATTGGCTCTATGTCGAGGATCACGCCGACGCGCTTTTATGCGTGCTGGAGAGAGGCAAGCTGGGCCGATCCTATAACATCGGGGGTGAGAATGAGCGCACCAATTTGAAGCTGGTTAAAACGATCTGTGGGATCCTGGATGAAAAGCGCCCCCGCGACAGTGGCACCTATGCGGACCTAATCACCTTCGTCGCCGACCGTCCCGGCCATGATGCGCGTTATGCTATCGACCCTGCCCGCATGAACACCGAGCTGGGTTGGCATCCTTCCGTTACCGTCGAGGAAGGCCTTGCCCTAACCGTGCAATGGTATCTGGATAATGAAACTTGGTGGCGCGCGCTACAGGCCCGCGATGGCGTGGGCGAGCGTCTGGGGAAGACCGGATGATCCTCGTTTTTGGCAAGACCGGCCAAGTCGCCACTGAGCTTCAATTGCAAGCCGATGTCACAGCTCTGGACCGTCACGCTGCCGATCTGAGCGATCCGGCGTCCTGTGCAGCCGCGATCAGAGAGCACCGCCCCGATGTGGTGATTAATGCGGCAGCCTACACCGCCGTAGACCGCGCCGAGGAGGAGCCCGACCTTGCCCAGATGATCAACGCGCAGGCCCCCGCCGCCATGGCGCAGGCCTGCGCGGATCTGGGTATTCCGTTCCTACATGTCTCGACCGACTATGTGTTTGACGGCAGTGGCACAGACCCGTGGCAGGTCAATGACCCGATCGCCCCCCTGAGTGTTTATGGGCGCACCAAGGCTGCGGGCGAAGAGGCGGTGCGCGAGGCCGGCGGGGCATATGCGATCCTACGCACGTCTTGGGTGTTCTCGGCCCATGGCAACAACTTCGTCAAAACGATGCTCCGCCTGTCAGAGACACGCGACGCATTGAGTGTGGTCGATGACCAAATCGGTGGCCCGACCCCCGCAGCCGGCATCGCAGCGGCTTTGCTAGATATGGCGCGGGCAATGCGCACAGGCCAAAGCGGCGGCACCTATCACTACGCTGGCACGCCATCCACGAGTTGGAAATGTTTCGCGCGCGAAACATTTGCTGCGGCGGGGCGTAAGGTTGACGTGACTGGAATCCCCACATGCGACTACCCGACACCGGCCACACGTCCCCTTAACTCAAGGCTCGACTGCTCAGCGTTAGAGTCTGACTTCGGGATATCCCCCCCAATTTGGAAAGCCAATTTGGCACAGATTGTAAGAAAGTTATTATTATTATGACGGACCAAAGCACGAAGGCGCGCAAGGGCATCATTCTGGCTGGCGGGTCGGGCACGCGGCTGTACCCGATCACCGTCGGCGTTTCCAAGCAGCTTTTGCCGATCTATGACAAGCCGATGGTCTATTATCCTTTGTCGGTCCTGATGCTCGCGGGTATCCGCGAGATTGCTGTGATCACCACGCCACAGGATCAAGACCAATTCCAGCGCACGCTGGGAGACGGCAGCCAGTGGGGACTGCAGATCACATACATCCAACAACCCTCACCTGATGGGCTGGCGCAGGCCTATATCCTAGCTGAAGAATTTCTAGACGGGGCATCAAGCGCGATGGTTCTGGGCGACAATATTTTCTTTGGCCATGGGCTGCCCGAGCAATTGGCCGAGGCAGACAATAAGCAGGAAGGCGGGACCGTATTTGGGTACCGCGTGCATGATCCGGAACGCTATGGAGTGGTTGATTTCGCTCCCGATGGCACGGTGCGTTCGATCATCGAAAAACCGGAAGTGCCACCATCGAATTACGCGGTCACTGGACTCTACTTCCTCGACGGTACGGCGCCTGCACGCGCACGCAAGGTCCAACCGTCCGCGCGCGGCGAGCTGGAGATCACCGCTTTGCTGGAAAGCTATTTGCATGATGGCAGCCTAACAGTGCAGCAAATGGGCCGAGGGTATGCGTGGCTCGATACGGGCACCCACGCAAGCCTTCTTGACGCGAGCAACTTCGTAAGAACTCTATCAAGCCGTCAAGGTATGCAGGTGGGTTGCCCCGAAGAGATCGGGTTTTCGAAGGGTTGGATCAGCCGCTCCGAACTGGCTGAGCTGGCTGAAAGATACGCTAAGAATACTTACGGTACCTACTTGGCATCTTTGCTGAAATAGAGAAATGTTTCGCGCGCGAAACATTTAAAACAGGCTCTATCCTGACGGATAGAGCCTGTTTTGTTAAGATCTCTCAAGCCATCGCAACAGACGGGTGCGCAATTCAGGTGTAAGGGCAGGGCCACTCAGCTCGATCCGACCGTCTGATTTGTACACGCGCACATGCAGGCCGTCGCGTAGGTCCCGCTCGGAATACGCTGGCAGGGCAGTTGTATTTTTGCGGTCTTTAGAGTCTGATTCTACTGCGAGCCCCTGCGTCAGAAGCTGCATCTCATCCTCTGGCGTTTCCACCCGCCCGTCCTGAAGTTCAGCCCGTAGACGCGCCCCCAGATCCGTGTCACGCTCTAATGCGCTTGAGAGTTGCAGGCCTAAACGCTCTCCGATGGACTGCGGAAAACGAAGGGCGCCATCAAGGGCACCGACAATCGTCAGGAAGGATCTGATCTTGGATCGCTTGGCGCGGGAGGCCGTTCCGAAAAGATTCAGCAATGCCCTTTTTTCAGTGTCGAACACACCCTGTTCCACGGCCTTAGCGGCGATACGGGCACGCTCAAAGTAGCTTAGACCCACGCGGATCTCGTTTTCCTCGACCATCGCGATATAGGCATCCGAGGCATCATTGGGCCGGCGCTCAATCGCAAGCACAGTGCCGTCGCCGTGACCTTCCGCATGAAGTTGCATCAGCGCCGTGCAGCGCCGCCACCCTGAGATCAGGCCGTAACCACCCTCTGCCAGCGCCACGACCTCGATCGGGGTTTGCTGGCCGCGGTCGCGCAGAGAGCTAACGAGGGCCGCCATATCATCGTCATCATGTGCGATCCGGTCGCGCACCAAGTGATCAAGCCGGATCGCAGACAGCGGCAGGGCGGCGATCATCCGACCCTGCGCGCGCGCCTCATGCAGTTCGCGGCTTACTTCCTGCAAAGCAGCTGTGGCCGAGGCTTCAGAAGCGACGTCCGCGATTGGGGCGCGCATACCCCCCAAGGGCGCCATGGATTTCGTCTCAGGCGCCCTCACGGAGAAATCAGGATTCAAGAAATCGGGGTTGGCGGGGGTCAAGCGTTTGCGTTTGGCCATGGGGCGTCTCCTGTTGCGGGGGCCGGGCGAGGATCGGCGTGAGGTTTAAACATTCGGCAAAAGGTCCGCATGGTCATTAAACAACCTGCGCACCGGTGTCTCTGGAAGCCAGTTCGTCTCGCCTCCAGGCTCCGATCAGCAACTGTTTGAATGCGGCGTAGGTCGCATCAAACGTTTCACGACCGCGTACATAGGTCTCACGGTTAAAATCACGGTAGTCGGCTTCGTAAATGCCCTGTACCTGTTCGCCAGCCTGTCCGATCAGCGCGGTGAAATCCTGTCGATGCGGCGAGAGAGCGGTGCCAAGATAGCTTTGCATTAATGCAGCAAGTTCTGCCTGCTGCGCGCCATCATACCGAGTGACCACCGCGCGCACCGCGTCCCATTCGAAATTAAGCCCCTCGCGCCCCAGGGCTCGGGCTGCCATATTCTCAGCCTCCTCAATGGAGCCGAAGGTGGCGTGCAACATGTCAAAGAACCGACCGGTACTGTCGAATTCCAGAAACGAAGCCCCAAGCGGCACCAGCAGGATGTCAGCGGCGGCCAGCCCGTTGATTGTCAGATAGCCAAGGGCAGGGGGGGTATCGAGAAAGATCACGTCGTAGTCGTCCAGCACGCCGTCAGCTGCGAACATATCCGTCAGCGCATCCCACAGCTTCCAACCACGCGCCTGCATGCGCCAGACCGGCACTTGGAATTCGGCCCAATAAAGGTTGAGCTGCGCGCCGATGAGGTCGATGTTGGGCCAGTGAGTGCTCTGGATCAGGCTTTTGCTATCGACCTTCAAGGCCTCGGTAAGCGTATCATCAAGCGGCAAAGGCCCCTCGCCGCGGTCCATTCGGCGCTGGTTCTCCAAACGCAACTGTAGTGCGTAGTGGCGTGCCATTAGCGGGAACACTGTCTGCCATTCGTCCTTGACCGCACCGCCAAAGATCGAGGTCATGGAGCCTTGGGAGTCCAGATCAACCACCAGCACCTTATAGCCATCAAGGGCCGCGGACATGGCCAGATGCGCCGCCGTCGAGGTCTTGCCGACTCCCCCTTTGAAATTGGCTACGGCGACCATCTTGGCGGGCAAACCCTTAGGGCGGTAGGGCAAGTATTCTTTGGCTTTGGACCCCTCGTTGCCGAAATGCGCACGCAGGCGCTGAACTTCATCAAGCGTAAACCACTTGGCGCCGCCCGCCGTTTCGGAAATCCCTTGCGGCAAATCGGGGTTCTGTTTGAGCACTCGGCGAAAATGACCTGTGGCGACGGGGATTAGGTAACGGGTAATTTCCCAGGTCGAGAACCGACGCAAGCTTCGCCCGCTTTCTCCCTGTAAGCCGCGGTTTTGCAGATCCTGTCGGCCAGTGTCACAAGCATGCGCCAGCTTTTTAAAGTTTTCTGTGGTGGTCGGTGTACCCAGTGCTGCATTGGCCTGATCGGGGTCGATGTGGAAATAGGGGGGCAGATGGCCCGCTGTTTCGGGTGGCATGAATGCTCCTAATGTGCGTCGTTTCCGGCACCGTACCATAAAAGAGCGAACA
>NZ_JAXMOX010000155.1:0-11655 GCF_034669605.1 Leisingera sp. | reverse complement strand
CTTCAAGACCACAAATGAAATCCTGTCGGGCTTCTCCTTGTTCCCGCAGACCTTCACGCTGGAGAATTACGAGACCATCTTCACCGATCCCAGCTGGTACTGGGGCTACATCAACTCGATCCTCTACGTGTCGATCAACACGGTGATCTCCATCGCGGTTGCGCTGCCCGCGGCCTATGCCTTCAGCCGCTACCGGTTCCTGGGCGACAAGCAGCTGTTCTTCTGGCTGCTGACCAATCGGATGGCGCCTGCTGCGGTGTTCGCCCTGCCGTTCTTCCAGCTCTACTCCGCGGTGGAACTGTTCGATACCCACCTTGCCGTTGCGCTGGCCCATTGCCTGTTCAACATCCCGTTGGCGGTCTGGATCCTGGAGGGCTTCATGGGCGGCGTGCCCAAGGAACTGGACGAGACCGCCTTTGTCGACGGCTATTCCTTCCCGCGTTTCTTTGCCACGATCTTTATCCCGTCGATCAAGGCAGGCGTCGGCGTTGCCGCCTTCTTCTGCTTCATGTTCTCCTGGGTCGAACTGTTGCTGGCCAAGACCCTGACCGCCGTTGCCGCCAAGCCGATTGCCGCCACCATGACCAAGACCGCGTCTTCTGCGGGCTATGAGCTGGGGCTTCTGGCAGCCGCGGGCACGCTGACAATCATTCCGGGGGCCATCGTGATCTGGTTTGTCCGCAACTACATCGCGAAGGGTTTCGCGATGGGGAGGGTGTGATGCTTTCATGGATGGCCTGGACCTGGCCCACAGCATTGGTCTTTATCGGCATCTTCACCGCCATCGGCATTTTGGTCGCGGTTGAGATCCGCCACCCCGGCGGCAATGCGCGCAAGGGGGTGCTGGGGCTGACAACAACCCGCGGCGACCGGCTGTTCATCAGCTTGCTTGGCACGTCCTACATCTTCCTGGCCTGGCTGGGGCTGGTGGGGATGCCGCTGTGGTGGCCGCTGGCGATGGCAATTGCCTGGGGTGTCTTCTGCTTCTGGAAAGTCTGACGCTCGCAAGCCTCAAACACAACCTGGACGGGCCTTGAAGGCGAACCTGCCTTTCAAGGCCCTCTCAGCGGAAGCCAGAACAATTGCGCCAGACGCCGTCCCAAAAGACTGGCGCGTTACTTTTCACCCCGCTGAACAAGCGCACGGCAGCGCACGATTTGGCAACGCTGCTACCGCCGCGGCGCATCTTCTAAAAAAATAGTTTTCACGGGAGCCCCCTTCCCCTAGCATGACTGGAACGATGAAATGAACCGGACAGCCGAGGCGATGCGCAAGAAACACGACAATCCCCTGCTGACCGAAGTGGAGCTGGAATTCATGACCGTCGTCTGGGACATCGGCGGCGGCACCGTGCGGCAGATCCTGGCCGAGCTGAACAAGGCGCAGAAACGCGCCTATACCTCGGTGGCCACGGTTCTAAAGATCATGGAGCAAAAGGGCTTCCTTACTAGCGAGCGCAAAGACCGCTCTCTGGTCTACCGCCCCGCCGTTCCCAAGGCAGAGTATCAGAAAACATCTCTGAAAAACCTTTCGAGCAAGCTTTTCAACGGCGCGCCCGCCGCCCTGGTGGCGCGGCTGGTCGATGATGAGGATGTGACCGACGAGATGCTCGAGGAGATGCGGGCGCTCTTGGAGGAAAGGCTGGGGGACAATGCCAACTGATGCTCTGCTGAATGCCTATATTGACCTGAATATCCTGCTGCTGGCCGGCACTGCCCTGTGGCTCGCTGCCCGCAAACTGCTGGCCCGCAGCAAGCTCGGCCGCGCCTACCGCCCGCAATTGCGGCTGTTGAACGGGATGACGGTCCTGCTGGCGGTGACGCCCGTACTGATCATCGCCTTTACGCATTTCGTCACTCCCCATCCGCCGAATTTCTCCGACATGCTGGTCTCGCAGTATTTGCAAGGCAATGTCAGCATGAGCGCCAGCAGGTTTGAGACGCTTCTGGGCCTGCGCGTGGATGCCGTGCGCAGCCTCACCAGTTTGCAGCCGCTTTGGGCCCAGGCCCTGTCCGCAGCTTTTGCTGCCGGGATGCTGATTTGCCTGGCCCATGTGGCAATCTCCGTCTTCCGCCTGCACCAGAACCTGGCGGCCGCGTTCACTTGGAAACGGGTTGGCCGGGTGCAACTGATGGTTTCCGACACAGTGCGCGTTGCCTATTCCACCCGCGGGCTCCGCCGTCGCTACGTGGTGCTGCCCGCCGCCCTGCTGAACGACCCGCGCGACCTGCGCCTGACCATTGCGCATGAGCTGCAGCATTTCCGCCAGCGCGACATTGAATGCGAGTTTTTTCTGGAAATGCTGCGTCCGCTGCTGTTCTGGAATCCCGCCTTTTACCTGTGGCGGCGTGAAGTGCGGCTGCTGCGCGAATTTGCCTGCGATCAGGCCTTGATGGCACGGCCCCGGGTCGATGTGCGCGCCTATTGCGAATGCCTGATCCGCGCCTGTGCCCATGCCGCCCGCGGGCCCGCTCTGTTCACCCGCCGCAGCCCGGCAGTAGCACTGGTCGACCGCCGGGAAACCCGCCGCGGCGCCTCCTTGCAGCGTCGCATCATCGCGGTGACAGCCCGCCAGCCGCAAGGGCAGAACTCCCTGGGCTGGGGCGTGGTCTCCCTGGCGATGGCCGGGGTGGTGCTGGGCACGGCCATGCTGCTGCAGCGGCCCAGCGACTGGAGCCATGACCGCATCATGCTGTCGACCATCGTCAACCTGGAACGCATGGCCAGCCGCAGCACCTCGCCGACGCTTGCCATCAGCGCGCTGAACGGCGGCTTTGCCGTCCCCTCGCAGTAGGCAGCCAATTCCAGGTGCCGGCCGGGTACGGCCGTTCCAATCTTTCAAAAGATGCACCGCCGGTCCGTTGATCAGCGCCCGGCAATGGATGATTGCTGCCCCTTCCCAGGCAGGGAACAGCAGCCTTTCGTACAAAGGTTTCAGGGGGCGGTCAGGCATCAAAGCCGGCTCAGGCAGATTCCTGCACGACCGGCCCCTGGGCTTGAGCGGAGAAAGGATCAGGAAAAATCCAGAGCAGCAAAGCGCCTAGGAGACAGCCCTGTTCAGGCAACCCGGCGCCGGAAATTGCGGCGACTGTACAACGGGATAGAACCCGGCCCTGCGGCGGCCTAGCTCTATGCCACGGCACACGGAACACCGTGGCCGCTGGTAACGAACCCAAAAGTATGGAGTGTCTCACATGAAAAAATTCGCACTGACTGCGCTCTTCCGATCTGCACTGACCGCTGCGCCTCTGGCCGCAATGGAATCCATCACCGAGGCCGATGCGGACGGTAACGGCAGCTATTCGCTGGAGGAGCTGCAGGCGGCCTTCCCTGATCTGACTGCAGAAACCTTTGCCACCATCGACGCCAATGCCGATGGCGAGGCTGATCTGGCCGAAGTGAAGGCAGCGGCGGATGCCGGCCTGCTGGCTGCGGCCAGCTGAACCCGCGGCAAGGCGGCTCTCCCCCCGGAACCGGGCCGCCTTGCCGTATTGTGTCCCTGCCACTGTTAAAGGGTGCCACGGCCCCGCGTTGCGGGGCCTTTTACGTCTGATAACATCCCATAGGCAGACCGCCCCCCTGGTGAGCGACAGTGTACAGCGGCAGACCAGGCGGCCACATGCTCCACGAACCACGTCCTCCCGCAGCCAGTGGGGCCCTTCAGAAGAAGGGACAGACCGTTGGCTTGGGCCATCTCGAAGACGGTGCATGCATCGCCTGCGGGTTGGTAGTTGGGAACGGATGGCATATTCATCGCATTCACGGCTTACTCTTCCGGTACTGCCACGGGGCCGGGTTTGATGACTTCGCGGCGGACCGCGACGGTTGCGTAGATGAACAGCAGCGCGCCCAGGACAACCACCACACCAGAGCCAAGGCGCATCAGGCAGAACAATTCCAGCTGGTCCTGCACATGGCCACGAACACGACGACGAAGAACAAGGAACCCCGTAGAACACGTTCCTGGCCCGCGACTTGGTAAGTATCTCTGACATATCGCGCTCCTGCTTACACTTGCGGATGAGGTCTGCCTAAGCCCGCGCCGTGCAAGAGATGTTGTCGAAGCGCAAAGACCACGCGCGTTGCTGCACGCAAGATGCAGGAAAAGGAGGATCCGCCATGCGACGCCCCTATTTCGACAACCCGGACCTGCCCCTGTCAGAGCTGTTTCACCACTGGCCCGCCTGTGCGGCCGCGTTCATGCGCCGCCGGATGCTCTGCCCCGGCTGCCCGATCGCCCCCTTTCACACCTTGATCGACGCCTGCAACGAATACGGGCTGGAGGAGATGGTGTTCCGGGAGCAGCTGCGAGGATTAAGGGGGGTCATAAAACTATTTGAAAGATATCGCGGCTGGTCTCTTGCAATCATGGATCGCCTACACCATCTCAGTTCAGCAAAGCTTCTTCCTAGACCTTCTGTTTCCTAACGGCCCCAGTTGTTCCTATGTCGACACTGGGCCGGGCTATCGCGTGTTGCGGATGGCATTTTTCAAGGAGACGACACGATGGCTAATGGCACCGTGAAATGGTTCAACTCTCAAAAAGGTTTTGGTTTCATCGCTCCCGAGCAGGGTTCGCGGGACATTTTTGTCCACATTTCCGCTTTGGAACGCGCTGGCATCCACCAGCTTGACGATGGCCAAGCCGTAACTTTCGACATCGAGAGCGGCCGCGACGGACGTGAGTCCGCCAGCAATCTTGCACTTGCGTAAGCCTTTACAGGCTTGAAACGATTGGCGGGAGCATTCTTGAAATGCCCTCGCTACCGTATCTGTCATTGTTGACCCTCAGATGCGGTTTCATCCCAAAACTACCGAAAGAACAATCTTGATAGAAATCTCTTGGGGTACTCCCATGTCTATTTTCCTGCCCTCGGAAGGCCGGACACGAAAAATCACAACTATTGAACAAGCCCACTTCTGGTTGCAGCGAGCCTGGCCGGTTTCTGATCACAACAGAAACATAGCGATTGAGAAAATCGACGCCGTCATGGACTGTCTCGCTCCCGTCGGCACCGCCCGCGCAGCTTTTCTCTCTGCAGTTGACACCGCTGGGTATCAAACGGACTCCGCCGCCTCCGCTTAGATCATCGCGCCTCACTCACCGGCCCCCTGCCGCACCAGAGAGAAAATCTGAACTGAACTTTCGCCCGCTCGTTATCCCTTCCCCCGAACCAACCCACTAGGAGTGACAAGATGACCAAGCTTAATATCGAGGGATTGGGCCTGGCCGGTCTGCCCCGCAAGGAAACAGCGATCGAAAAGACCACGCGTGCAGCGCGGGAAATCCTGGACGACGAAAACGAACTTCGGCGCAGCAAAATTGAACGCCTGAAACGGACCCGGCTTCAATATGAGCACGGCAGTCAGCCCCCCAAAGACCCGCTGCAGAAATGACTTTGGGCGAGAAGGCTCATGTCAACTGATCACCGGGCATAGCCAGCCGCAAGCCAGCCCCTGGCGGCAATTGCAGTAAATGGCCTTTACAGCTGCTCTGTGCCAAGATTGCCTGCACGACCAGGACACCAGGCCCTCTCGGCTTTCCGACCGCCTGTTTTTGAAGTTTTCAGGGCAGCCAGCAGGCCACCTCCCGGTCTTTCAGCCGCCCTCCCCCTGCGCGCCGCTCAGTATCACCAGCCGGTGCGGTCGGTGACCAGGATATGCTTTCGGGCGGACTGCACGATGCCGTTTTTCTCCCAGGCTGACAACAGGCGGCTCACCGTATGCAGCGTGGTGCCGGTGATCTCGGATATATTGCGGCGGGTCACGGGGAAGGCGATCTCGATCCCTTCCTCCACCTTGCGTCCCGATTGGGTCACCATTCTGAGCAGCGCTGCTGCCACCCGCTGCTCCAGGGCTTGGGTGGCCAATTCGGTGATCCGGGTCTGCATCTCCCCCTGGCGCCGGCCCAGAGTGCTGAAGCTCTCAGTGGCGAACCCTTCGTATTTTGCGGTGAACTCCGGCCACAGCCGCTCCGGCCAGGACGGCCGAGCGATTCCGATGCCGCCACCGCGGCGGCAGGATAGGTGTCGCGGTTCAGCGCCGGTGCGATGCCGAACAGCTGGCATATCCACGAGATGATCTTTGGTTACGGCGCGGCGAAAATGCCGGTTCCGTTCGGAAATTTCGATGCCGTCACCCTGGCGTCAAAGCCCGCCTGACTGCGGTGAACGAATACAAAACCTGATTCGAGCGCCTGTTCCCTGGGCGTGGGATCCGCAAGAAGACCATCCTGACCGCACTCGCCATCTATCCGCGCACGATTGTCAGCGGCGTGGCCGGTTTTGACCGCCGGGCAAGGGGAGATTCAACGGCACTATCTGAGGCGGCCAAACGCGGCTTTGCGCTGTTTAACGGGCGGGCGAATTGCCAGTCCTGTCATTCCGGCTGGATGTTCACGGACAACCAGCTGTATGACTTCGGGATGCAAACAACCGACCCAGGCGGCGGCCTGACCCCGCCGGATCCGGAGCGGAACTACCGCTTCAAGACCCCCGGGCTGCGCAACATGACGGTGCGGGCGCCGTACATGCACGACAGCTCGCTCCCCTCCTTGCGGGACGTGGTCCGCCATTATGCCGGCCGCGGCGCGGCCAAGGCGGCCCGGACGCCGGGTATCAAAGGTTTTGCGGTCACCGAAGAGGAAATTACCAACCTGATTGCCTTTCTGCAAACGCTGACGGATATGGAAACCAATGTGCCATCCCCTATTTTGCCCGCAAACTGATGCGCATGGCTGAGGCTCCCCGCCGATGAATATCAAACGCTCCACCGTGCTGCCGGTTCTGGTGATTGCGGTTGCAGCGCTGCTCGCCGCACTCCTGATCGGCGGGATGGCGATGTATGCATCCAGCCGGAAAGACCGGGTTCTGAAAACCTCGCTTGAGGTGATCCGCCGCGCCAGCGGTGTCAGCACTGGCATCATTACCGCCGAAGTTTATGCGCAAGATGTTCTGGCGATGACGCGGCTGATCCCGCAGGAAGAAGTGGCCAGCCAGTTTCAAGCGCATCTCAAGGAAATCAACTGAGATCTCAGCGCTTTGCTGGCGCGACCGCCAAGGGGCTGGAGATCGGTATCGACATCCCGGAAAACACGCCGGCGGTCTTCATCGGAGACAGCGGCCGGGTGCGGCAGATCCTGATGAACCTGGTGGGCAACGCAGTAAAGTTCACTTTGGAAGGCTTTATCAGTATCACTCTCAATTACGACGCCAACCATGCTATTCCCCTGTGCATTGATGTGCGCGATACCGGTGTCGGTATCCCCGAGGACAGCATCGGCCAAATCTTTCATGCCTTCGAGCAGGTCGAAAGCACCACTGCCCGGCGGTTTGAGGGGACCGGTCTGGGCCTGGCCATTTCGTCGCACCTGGCGCAGGCCATGGGCGGGCGGATCGATCTGAGTTCGGAGGCTGGCAAAGGGTCCTGCTTCACTGTCTGCCTGACGCTGCCGGTCGCCGCTCCGGTGCCGCCCCTTGCCTCGCCGCTTGCAGGCAAACTGGTGGCTGTTGCTGCGGACCTGGCATTTGCCCGTGACGCGCGATTGCGCCAACTGGCTCTCTGGGGGGCAGGCACAATCGCGCTTCAGAGCATCGACGGTCTTTTGGAAAAGGTGGCCGCAATGGCTGCGGAGCAGCGGCAGCCGGATCTGGTGCTGGTCGAAACCAGCCTGCCGTTGGAGCAAGCCAGAAGCCTGTGTCAGAATTTGCAAAGCTTGCCGGGGTGCAGGGACCTGCCGATTGTTTTCTGCACCGGCGGCCAGATGCTGGCTGAATATGAAGCACTGAAGGAGTGTAAGACCCTGCGTGTGCTGATGAAGCCCGCCCGCAACAAACTGCTTTTGCAAACGCTGCAGGAGGTCGTGAACGCCGCCGCCACCCCGGCTGCCGCCGCGGTGCTGCCCGGCCTTTTGCTTCAGCTGTGATGCACTGGGGCTGACCAGCCTCAATGCTCACGAAACTGCACAAAAACACACGAAACCGTGATACAATGACGGTCTGCCTGAGTCCCGGCTTGGTTGCATTTCCGGGATCGGGCAGGCGTTTGCCGGCGCCGCTCGCACAGGGACAGCGAGCCGCGCACAATGGCACTTTTGGTGAAAGTTAATGAGTGATTGGGGGATCACATGTCCAATTTACAGATCGGGGCCGCGCGTCCCGCTGATGGCTATGCCACACATTCCGATAATCCAGACTGGGGGGCAACCGGTACCGGGTTGTTGCATTTGGCACCTAGCGGCCTGACCTCTGATGGTGGCATGTCCGGGGCCGACCGGCCCAACCCGCGTGAGATTTCCAACATCCTTTCTGCGCAAGATGGCGGCACCGTAAATGCTGCCGGCGCGTCGGATTTCCTGTGGATCTGGGGGCAGTTTCTGGACCATGACCTATCGCTGACCGGGGCAGAAAGCGAGACCGCCGCAGATATCGAAGTCCCGTCGGGAGATCCCTTTTTCGATCCTTTCGGCACCGGTGAGGCAATCATCCCCTTTACCCGCGTGGCACCGCAAGACGGTGAGTACCTTAATGAGATCACCGCATTTATCGACGCTTCCATGATCTATGGCTCGACGGTGGAAACGGCTGCCGCAATGCGGGACGAAGGCGGCAGGCTGCGGATGACCAAGAACGGGTATCTGAACCGGGATGGCGATGGCTTCCTGACCGGGGACGTCCGCGCTGCAGAAAATGTGGCGCTGTCCTCGATGCACACGATTTTCACGCGGGAGCACAATCGAATGGTCGGGGAACTGGCTGCAAGGGATCCTGATCTGACCGACGACCAGCTGTTTGAGGCAGCCCGCGCCAGGGTCGAAGCACTGGTTCAAAGTGTCACCTTCAAGGAGTTTCTCCCTATCCTGATCGGCCAGGACGCGCTGGGGGCCTATCAGGGCTATGACCCGGCCGTGAACCCAGGCATTGCAATCGAGTTTTCGACTGCCGTGTTCCGTCTGGGGCATACGCTGTTGCCGGCGAACCTGCAGATGGTTGGCGCTGACGGAAGCGTTGCAAGCCCGCTGGCGCTGCGGGATGCGTTCTTTCAGCCGCATCTGCTGCAGGAACCGGATATGATCGAAAACATCATGCGCGGCGCAGCTGCCCAGGCGTCCGAGGCAATAGACACAATGGTGGTCGAGGATGTGCGCTCGTTTCTGTTCGGCCCGCCTGGCGCGGGCGGGCTTGATCTGGCGGCACTGAACATTCAACGCGGGCGCGACCTGGGTGTCGCAAGTTATAACGGCCTGAGGGAAGCGCTTGGCCTTGGCCGGGCAGATAACTTTAGCGATATCACGCAGGATACCGGTCTGGCGGCCAAGCTGGAGGAGGCATACGGCGAGCCCGATCAGGTCGATGCCTGGGCTGGCGGGCTGGCAGAAGACCCGTCCGGCGGCGGGTTGCTTGGGGAAACCTTTACCACGGTGATGGTGGACCAGTTCACCCGCCTGCGCGACGGAGATCCCTTTTGGAGCGAAGGGCGCGAAGGCATTCCTGCCAGCGAATTGAAGGCGCTATGGCAAACAAACCTGTCGGATATCATTTTACGCAACACCAATATCAGCGCCGTTCAAAAAGACATATTCACAGCGATGGACAGAGCTGCCGGCACCAGTGGCGACGACACCCTTGAAGGCAGTGCCGGACGCGATTTCCTGTTCGGCCGAGAAGGTGCAGACAGCCTGGCCGGCCAAGCAGGCGGCGATGACCTTCAGGGGGGGGGCGGCAAGGACAGCCTGTCTGGAAACAGAGGTGATGATTGCTTGAATGGCGGCGCTGGCCGGGACTATTTGAATGGCGGATCCGGGGAGGATTTTATGTTTGGCGGCACCGGCAAGGATCATCTTGCGGGAAGGCGGGACAACGACGAGCTGTCAGGCGGACGCGGCATGGACGAGCTGTCAGGCGGACGCGGCATGGACGAACTGTCCGGCAACAAAGGCAACGACACGCTTGACGGCGGCTTGCATGCTGACACTTTGACTGGCGGATCCGGAAATGATCTGCTGACTGGCGGCGCCGGCGGCGACTGTTTTCTGTTCCGGACCCGGCACCACGGTAATGATACCATCACGGATTTTGAACTCGGCCAGGACGAAATCAAGGTAACCGGGCCGATGCGCCGCACCTTGTTTATCGAGGACTCGGAAGCCGGAATGAAAATTTCAGATGGTGCAAACTGGTCCCTGCTGCTGGAGGACATCTGCATCGGCGACTGGTTTCAAGCCGGCGACAGCCTGTTCTGACCACAACCGGCCTGACGCGCCGGCAACCTGAACGAGCCCCGCCGCATCGGCAACGGCCGGCCGCCAATCGGAAACTTCCCCGCATGCCGGTGGACCGGATGTCGTATGTCCCCCATCGGCTGACGCAATCAAAGGACAGGCGCCGTTTAGCCTGCGCCTAGAATGGCCAATCAGTTTCCGCAAGGCCGCAATGCCCCGGCGGAAGGCGACAGGCATCGGGGAGGACGCGCCGCCATGAAAGACAAAACCACCACCACCGAACAAGCCATGGCACTGATCCGGGACGGGGATGTCGTGACCACAACCGGGTTTGTGCAAAGCTGCATCCCCGAAATGCTGCACGCGGCCCTGGAAAAGCGGTTTGTAAATGAAGGCGCGCCCCGCGATCTGACCCTGATCATGTGCGCAGGCGCCGGCGACAGCAAGGGGCTGGGCACCGGGCGGCTGCACCACGATGGGCTGTTGCGCCGGGTGATTGCCGGTAATTTCGGCCGGATGCCCAAGGTTGCTCAGGCCGCGCAGGAGAACAAGATCTGCGGCTACAACCTGCCGCAGGGGGTAATTTCGCAGCTTTACCGCGCCTGCGCCGCGGGCCAGCCGGGGCTTTTCTCCAAAGTCGGCCTGCATACCTATGTCGACCCGCGCCATGGCGGCGGCAAGGTCAACAGTGTGACTGAGGAAGACATTGTCAAACATGTCGAAGTCGATGGCGAAGATTGGCTGTTCTACAAAGCCACCAAGATCGACGTCGCCTTTATCCGCGGCACCAGCGCCGACCGTTCCGGCAATATCAGCATGGAGCGCGAGGCGCTGACCCTGGATTGCCTGGCGCAGGCGATGGCCGCGCACAACAATGGCGGCATCGTCATTGCCCAGGTGGAGCGTATCGTCGAGGACGGTTCGATCAAACCCAAGGACGTGAAGATCCCCGGCCTGCTGGTGGACTGCGTCTGCCTCGCCGATGACCCGGACATGCACCGGATGAACTATGGCGTGCAGCATAACCCTGCCCTGTCCGGTGAAATCCGGGTGCCGGTCGAAGGCATCGCCAAAATGCCGCTGGACCAGCGCAAGATCATCGCCCGCCGCGCCGCTTTTGAACTGCCGCCCAACGGGGCCGTCAACCTCGGCGTCGGCGCCCCCGACGGCGTCGCCGCGGTGGCGAACGAGGAGAAGGCCACCCCCTACATCACCCTCACCACCGAGGCCGGCGCGGTCGGCGGCGTGCTGGCAGGCGGCTCCAGCTTCGGCTCCTCAGCCAATGCCGACGCCATCATCGACCAGAACCAGATGTTCGATTTCTACGATGGCGGCGGCCTCGACCTTACCTGCCTCGGCATGGCTGAATGCGATGCCGAAGGCAGCGTCAACGCCTCCCGTTTCGGGGGCCGCCTGAACGGCTGAGGCGGCTTTAT
>NZ_JAXMOX010000154.1:0-11673 GCF_034669605.1 Leisingera sp. | reverse complement strand
GCCAGCGCGCGGTGGCGGTCTTCAAAGAACGGCCAGTTCAGAAACGTCCTGTCCGCCATGGCGCGGCCCTCCCTGTTTCATCTTCCCCAAATACTCCCGCCGGAGGCGCCCGCACCCTCCTCCAGCGCGGGCTCCAGCGGTTCACACGGCTCAATCACCCTCGAACAGCGGTTTTTCCTTGTTCACAAAAGCATGATAGGCACGTTCGAAATCCGCCGTCTGCATGCAGATTGCCTGCGCCTGCGCCTCGGCCTCGATCGCCTGTTCGATCGACATCGACCATTCCTGCGCCAGCATCGTCTTGGTCATCATATGGGCAAAGTTCGGCCCCGCCGCGATCCGCGCCGCCCAGGCCTGCGCCTCGGCGTCCAGCTCATTCGCCGCCACCAGTTTATTGTGGAATCCCCAGGCCTGGCCTTCCTCGGCGCTCATCGACCGCCCGGTATACAGCAGCTCCGCCGCCCGTCCCTGGCCGATGATCCGCGGCAGGATCGCACAGGCGCCCATATCGCAGCCCGCAAGACCCACTCGGGTGAACAGAAACGCGGTCTTGGCCTCCGGCGTGGCAATCCGGATGTCCGAGGCCATGGCAATGATTGCCCCCGCCCCCACACAGATCCCGTCAATGGCGGCAATCACCGGTTTGCCGCAAGTCACGATCGCCTTGACCAGATCCCCGGTCATCCGGGTGAACGCCAGCAGCTCCTTCATACTCATGCGGGTCAGCGGCCCGATGATGTCATGCACATCGCCGCCCGAGCAGAAATTGCCGCCGTTGGAGGCAAAGACCACCGCCTTCACCGTATCGTCATAGTGCAGATCCCGGAACCAGTCGCGCAGCTCGGCGTAACTGTCGAATGTCAGCGGGTTCTTGCGCTCCGGCCGGTCCAGGGAGACCGTGGCGACGCCCTCCTCGATCCGGCACAGGAAATGCTCTGGATCCCTGTTCACCTTCATAACTTGCCTCCGTTTTCCAGCCTTTGGGCCACTGCTTCCAGGCTCTCGGCGATGCCCTGCACCTCATCCGGGTTCAGACCCGCAAAGGCAGCAGCGATCCAGCCTTCATGCGCCTCAGCCTGGCGGGAGAATTCCACCTTGCCCGCTTCGGTCAGCCGCACCAGATTGGCGCGCCGGTCGCCCTCGCTCTTCTCGCGCTGCACATGGCCGTCCTCGACCAGCCGCTCGACAATGCCGGTGACATTGCCGTTCGAGACTTTCAGAACACCTGACAACTCGCTCATCTTCAGGCCTTTTCCGTGCTGCATCAGTGCCGCCATCACATCGAACCGCGGCAGCGTTGTTGCAAATTCACGCCGCAGGTTTTCGCGCACTTCGCTTTCCACCGCCTTGGTGGCCTTCAGCACCTTCAGCCACAGCCGCAGCCGGTCTTTGGACGTGGTACTCAAACCTCTCCTCCCGACACGCTCATCGCGTGGCCATTGACCGAGGCCGCGCCGTCAGACGCCAGGAACAGCGCGGTTTCGGCCACTTCCTCCGGCGTGATCAGCCGCTGCATCGGGTTGCCGCCGACCACCATCTTCAGCGCCTTGTCGCGGGAAATCCCCTGCCGTGCCATCAACCCGGTGATCGCTGTCTCTGCCATTTCGGTATCGACAAATCCGGGGCAGATCGCGTTGCAGGTGATCCCCCGCTTTGCCACGCTCTGCGCAACCGACCGTACCAGCCCCAGCACCCCGTGTTTCGACGCCGCATAGGCCGGGATCTGCGCACCGCCCTGCAAGGACGCGGTCGAGGCAATGGCGATCAGCCGACCGCCCGGTTTCATGCCGGCCCGCAGGGCTGCCCGGAAGGTCAGGAAGGTGCCCGTCATATTCACGGTCAGGGCCCGCTGCCAGTCGGCCAGCTCAACATCCTCGATCCTGGCGGCCGTCCCGGTGCCGGCATTCGCCACAACCACATCATACGGCTTGTCGAACAGCGCCTCGACCTGCGCCTCATCCGTAACGTCGGCCGGCCTTATTTCCAGCCCTGTACCCGCCGCGGCTTGCTCCAGCGCGTCGCGCCGGCGGCCGGAAATTGTCACCTGACAATTTTGAGCTGCAAAGGCCTGCGCGATTGCCTTGCCAATCCCGGTGCCGCCGCCTGTCACAAGAACCCTGCGTGTCATGCCCGGATCACCTCCGCTTCGCGGTCGGCCAGCCGCCAGGCCTGATCGCGGCCCGCGTGATAGGGCAGCGGCCAGTCGCCATGCCGGTCGCCGATCCGCGCCGCCTCGTGCAAGGTCCAATAGGGATCGGCCAGATGCGGCCGGCCCACGCAGACCAGATCCGCCCGCCCCGCCATCAGGATCGAATTGGCATGGTCCGCCTCATAGATATTGCCGACCGCCATGGTGGCAATCCCGGCCTCGTTGCGGATGCGATCGGAAAACGGGGTCTGGAACATGCGGCCATAGACCGGCTGCGCCTCGGTCGAGGTCTGCCCGGCGGAAACGTCGATGATATCCGCGCCGGCGGCGGTGAAGGCCCTGGCGATTTCCACTGCTTCTTCCGGCGTGACGCCCTCGTCTCCAACCCAGTCATTGGCAGAAATCCTGACCGACATCGGCTTGACCTCCGGCCAAACCGCACGCATCGCTTGGAACACCTCCAACGGGTAGCGCAGGCGGTTCTCCAGCGCGCCGCCGTACTCATCACCCCGAATGTTCGATTTTGGCGAGATAAACGATGAAATCAGGTATCCATGCGCTGCATGAAGTTCGATCATGTCAAACCCTGCGCGCTCTGCCATCCGGGCAGATGCCACAAATTCCGCCTTGATCGCAACCATTTCCGCCCGCGTGATCTGCCGCGGCGCCGGATTGTTTGCCGACCAAGGAAGGGCTGAGGCCGATACAGTCTCCCAGTTGCCATCTGGCAAGGGCGCGTCCATCACTTCCCAGCCCAGCTGGGTGGACCCTTTGCGTCCCGAATGGCCGATCTGGCAGCAGATCTTCGCACCAGTCTCAGCATGCACAAAATCCGTCAGCCGCTTCCAGGCTGCCTCATGCTCCGGCGCATACAGCCCCGGACAGCCCAGCGAGATCCGGCCCTCGGCGCTGACACAGGTCATCTCGGTATAAACCAGCCCGGCACCGCCCTTGGCCCGCTCTCCCAGATGGACGAAATGCCAGTCCGTCGGGCAGCCATCAACCGCCTTGTACTGCGCCATGGGGGAGACCACGATGCGGTTCTTCAGCTCCATATCCCGCAGCTTGTAGGGGGCGAACATCGGTGGCCGCACCGGCGTATCCGCGGGCGCTCCGGCCTTGTCCTGAAACCATTTCTCCGCGCTCTGCAGCCAGTCGGCATCGCGCAGGCGCAGGTTCTCGTGGGAGATCCGCTGCGACCGCGTCAGCAAGGAATAGTTGAATTGCACCGGATCCATATCCAGATAGCGCTCGACCTCCTCAAACCACTCCAGCGAGTTGCGCGCCGCCGATTGCAGCCGCAGCACATCCAGCCGCCGCTCCTCCTGATAGCGCTCAAAGGCGCGCTCAAGCGTCGGCTCGGTACTGACCAGCTCCGCCAGCGCAATCGCGCTGTCAAAGGCCAGCCGGGTGCCGGATCCAATGGAGAAATGCGCGGTGGCCGAGGCATCGCCCAGCAGCACCACATTCTCATGGTGCCACTTTTCGCACAGCACCCGCGGGAAGTTGATCCACACCGCCGCGCCGCGCAGATGCGCGGCATTCGACATCAACGCGTGCCCGCCCAGATGATCGGCAAAGATATCCTCGCAGGTGCGGACGGTCTCCTCCTTGCTCATCGCCTCAAAGCCCCAGTTCTCCCAGGTCTCGGCCGAGCATTCCACAATCACCGTCGCGGTGTCCGCGTCGAACTGATAGGCGTGGATCCACATCCAGCCGTGTTTGGTCTTCTCGAAGATGAAGGTGAAGGCGTCGTCGAATTTCTGATGCGTGCCCAGCCAGATGAACTTGCAGGGCCGCACATCGATTTCCGGTTTGAAATGTCCGGCAAACTCAGTGCGGACACCGGAGTTCAGCCCGTCGCAGCCGACCACCAGGTCATAGTCTTTCTGATACTCCGCGGCAGGTTTGGCCACGGTTTCAAATTGCAGGTCAACGCCCAGTTCGCGGGCGCGGTCCTGCAGCAGCAGCAGCATCTTCTTGCGGCCGATGCCGGCAAATCCGTGCCCGCCCGACACCGTGCGGGCGCCGTCATGAACCACCGCGATATCGTCCCAATAGGCAAAGTTTTCGCGGATCGCTTCGGCGCTTTCCGGGTCGTTTGCGCTCAGGTTGTCCAGCGCGTCATCCGACAGCACCACACCCCAGCCAAAGGTATCATCGGTTTTATTCCGCTCAATCACCGTGACCTGCGCCTCCGGCTGCCGCAGCTTCATCGAGATCGCAAAGTACAGACCGGCAGGCCCTCCTCCCAAACAGGCGACTTTCATGATCATCCCTTCCCGCTCAGCGCACATCCTTGCGGATCAGGATAAGCGGGTCCGGAAAAACTTCAAGCATAAAGTTTTAAGCTTGAAATAATCGGGCGCAAAACTTTGGCGCAGCCCGTGCCCGGCCCGCTCAAGAGCTTAATGAAATTATCTGCCAGGGCCGGGGGCCGCGGCCGTCAAAGTTCCCGCAGGTATTGCATCACTGCCGGGCGCACCGCCTGGTCGCCGCGGTGGCGCGCATCCGCGATGATCTTGCGCAGCTCGCCCAGATCCACCCGCAGCAGCAGCGACTTGACCGGCCCGATAGAGGCCGGGCGCATCGACAGCGTGCGGATGCCCATGGCGGCCAGGCACACGGCTTCGACCGGGCGGCCCGCATCCTCGCCGCAGAAGCTGAGCGGCGTGCCGGAGATCGCGCAGCGCTCCACGATCCGCTCGATGAAGCTCAGGAAGCTGACGTTCAGCGTGTCATAGCGCTTGCGCACCCGCTCATTCTCGCGGTCGGCCGCGAAAAAGAACTGTTTCAGGTCATTGCCGCCGATCGAGATAAAGGCCACCTCGTCAAAGAACTTCTGCGGCGCATAGGCCAGCGACGGCGTTTCCAGCATCGCGCCGACCTCCAGCTCGGCAGGCAGCACGTGGCCCAGAATACGTTCACGCTCGATGGTCTTGTCCACTTCGGCCTTGGCCGCGCGGTATTCTTCGAACTGGGCGACAAAGGGGAACATGATCGACAACGGCCGCCCTTCCGCCGCGCGCAGCAGCGCCTGCAGCTGCATCCGCATCACACCGGGCTTATCCAAGCCCACCCGGATCGCCCGCCAGCCCAAGGCCGGGTTCGGCTCATCCGTCGGCTTCATGTAGGGCAGCACCTTGTCGGAGCCGATGTCCAGCGTGCGGAACACCACCGGCTTGCCGTGCGCCGCATCCAGCACCCGCTTGTACAAAGCAACCAATTCCGAGCGTTTCGGCATCTGATTGCGCACCAGGAACTGCAGTTCCGTGCGAAACAGCCCCACGCCTTCGGCACCAGAACCATCCAGCGACGGCAGGTCCGCCATCAGCCCCGCATTCATCACCAGGTTGATGCGCTGGCCGTCTGTGGTGACCGCCGGCTTGTTGCGAATAGAGGTATAGCGCTCCTGTGCCTGGGCGTGCATTGCGATCTTGTCGCGGAACGCGCTGACAACCGTTTCATCGGGCCGCAGATGCGCCACGCCCTGATCGCCGTCAACCATGATGTGGTCGCCGTTCAGCGCCTCGGTGGTGATCCGCTGGGCATTCACCACCAGCGGAATGGCCAGCGCCCGCGCGACAATAGCGGCGTGGGAGCCGACCGAGCCTTCCTCCAGCACGATGCCCCGCAAGCTGCGGCCATACTCCAGCAGATCTCCCGGACCTATGTTGCGGGCGACCAGGATGGGATTTTCCGGCAGCTCGGCCCCGGTGTCCGCCCCCTGCCCGGTCAGGATCCGCAGCAGCCGGTTGGACAGGTCATCCAGATCGCTGAGACGTTCGCGCAGGTAGGCGTCCTGCACTTGCGACATCCGGGCGCGGGCCTGGGATTGCTCCTTTTCCACCGCCGCCTCGGCGCTGAGACCGCGGGCGATGTCTTCTTCCATCCGCCGCATCCAGCCTTTGGAATTGGCAAACATCCGGTAGGCTTCAAGAACCTGCAGCTGCTCCTTGTCGCCATGGCGGGAGACTTCCAGCATCTTGTCAACGCCGACCCGCAGCTCCTCGACCGCGGCGTTCATCCGTTCCAGCTCACGGTGAGGATCATCGGCAATCGGATTGGTCACGATCACCCGCGGCTCATGCAGCCAGACATAGCCTTCCGCCGCGCCTTCCTGGGCCGAAGTGCCATGGATCAGAACCGCCTGCTGGTGCAATGGCGACAGCGCCGCGCCTTCGCCGACAAAGGCGCCCAGTTCGGTCATCTCGGCGATGACCATTGCCACCACTTCCAGTGCATAAACCGCATCAGCGGAAAACTCGCGTGCCTCTTTGGACTGCACCACCAGGACGCCCAGCATCTCGCCAAGCCGCTGCACCGGCACCCCGAGAAAGGAGGAAAACCGCTCTTCCCCGGTTTCCGGCATATAGCGGAACCCTTTGGCATTGGGGGCATCCGGCGTGTTCACCACCTTGCCGAATTTTGCCACCCGGCCCACCAGGCCCTCGCCGATGCGCATCCGGGTCTGGTGCACCGATTCAAGGTTCAAACCCTGTGTTGCACAAAGCTCCAGCGTCTCGTCATCGCGAAACAGATACACCGAGCACACCTCAGTCCCCATGCTATCGGCGATCAGATGGGTAATCTTGTCGAGCCGCGCCTGGCCGGCATCGTCGCCCGCCATCGCCTCGCGCAAGCGAACCAGCAGCTTCCTGCTTTCGGATTCTGTCGTGTCAGCCATTGCCACCCTCTCCCGAGGTCATTTCCCGCGCACCGCCGCCCTGCCTGATCCCCGCAGAGCGGACACCCTCCAGAGTAGTACGCCAGTGCTCTCTCCTCCACCCACTTGTCCCACCCCAGCGGAAAAAGTCCAAGTGTTTTTGCTGCATTGCCCGTAAACAAAGCAGCCTGCCACGGCATTGCGCAAGATACCGCCCGTGGCAGGGCGGACACAACAAAGGCGCCGGTGCGGCGCCTTTGCAAGATACGGAAAACGGTTTCCCGGTCAGCGCTTAGCCGGCTTTTTCCAGCTCAAAAGCGTCATGCAGCGCCTGCACGGCCAGCTCCATGTACTTACGGTCGATCAGCACCGAGATCTTGATTTCGGAGGTTGTGATCACCTTGATGTTGACGCCCTCATCCGACAGCACCTTGAACATCTTGGCGGCCACACCGGACTGCGAGCGCATGCCGATCCCAACAACCGATACCTTGGCGACATCCTTGTCGGCCAGCAGTTCGGCATAGTTCAGCTCGCCCTTTTCCTTGATCGCCTGCAGCGCCTGTTCGGCACGCGCCACCTGGTCGGTCGGGCAGGAGAAGGTCATATCGGTGCGGCCCTCATCCGAGATGTCCTGCACGATCATGTCGACATTCACGCCCGCATCGCTGAGGGTGGTGAAAATGGTTGCCGCGATACCGGGGCGGTCGGCCACCGACTGCACGGTCAGCTTGGCCTCGTCACGGGAATAGGCCACACCGGCCACAACATTGGATTCCATGATTTCCTCCTCGGCGCAGACCAGGGTTCCGGCCTCGTCAGTTTGTTCCTCAAAGCTCGACAGCACGCGCAGCTTCACCTTATAGCGCATTGCCAGTTCAACCGAGCGGGTCTGCAGCACCTTGGCGCCCAGTGAAGCCAGCTCCAGCATTTCTTCAAAGGCGATCCTGTCCAGCTTGCGCGCCTTGTCGCAAATCCGCGGGTCAGTGGTATAAACGCCGTCCACGTCGGTATAAATATCGCAGCGTTCGGCCTCGAACGCCGCCGCAAAGGCCACCGCGGTGGTGTCCGAACCGCCGCGGCCCAGCGTGGTGATGCGGCCTTCGGGGCTGATGCCCTGGAAACCGGCCACAACCGCCACTTTCATGCCCTCGCCAAACTTGGCGCGGATGTTTTCCGGCGGGATCTCCTCGATCCGCGCCTGGCTGTGCGCCGAAGTTGTCCTGAGCGGCACCTGCCAGCCCTGCCAGCTGCGGGCGGGAACATCCATTTCCTGCAGCGTCAGCGCCATAAGGCCGGCGGTCACATTCTCGCCCGAGGACACAATCGCATCATATTCGCGTGCGTCATACAGCGGCGAGGTCTCATCGACCCAGCCCACCAGCTCGTTGGTCTTGCCGGACATCGCCGACACAATGACGATCACATCATAGCCCTTGGCCACTTCAACGCCGACGCGTTTGGCGGCGCGGCGGATGCGGTCCAGGTTGGCGACAGACGTGCCGCCGAATTTCATCACAAGTACGGGCATATGGAGCGGGTCTCCCTGCGCTTGCGGGTTTCGGTCCCGTGCCTCATATGCGAGCGGTCCCTTAAGGGCAAGGGCATGCAGCCCCATCGGGCAAGGAAGCTGCGGTTCCGGCGTCCGTTTCAGCGCGGCAAACCGCCACAACGGTCAGGCTGCGCAACTTCAGCCAACCCGAGGCCCCTCAGCTGCGCCAGAAGCGGACAGTCAGCATCGCGTAAACCGCCATCAGCTCCAGCCGCCCGATCAGCATCGCCGCGCTCAGGATCCATTTTGCCGGGTCGTTCAGGGTCGAGAAGTTTCCCGCAGGCCCGATTGTATCGCCCAGGCCAGGGCCGATATTGCCCACGGCTGTGGCCGCGCCCGACAGTGAGGTCACGAAGTCCAGGCCGGTGAGCGCCAGCGCCCAGGCCACCATGCCCAATGTAACCACGAAGAACATGAAAAAGGAAATCACCGAGCTCAGCACCTCGGCATCCACCCGGCGGCCGTCATAGCGGGTGAGAAACACCCCGTGCGGCGACCGGATGCGCTGGATCTGCGCCCGGCTCGAGGCAAACAGCAACCGGTAGCGGAAGATCTTGACCGAACAGGCCGTCGAGCCCGCACAGCCGCCGATCAGCCCGATAAAAAAGAACACCATGATCAGGAAGCTGCCCCATTGCATGTAATCGACACTGGCATAGCCGGTTCCGGAAATGATCGAGGTGATGTTGAACAGCGCTTCGCGGAAAGCCTGCTCGGGGTGGTGCGGAAACACGGTGACAAGCACACCGGAGGTCACCGCCACCAGCACCCCGATCGTCATCATGAACACCCGGATTTGGCTGTCGCGGAACAACGGCACACCATGGCCGTTGACCAGCTGCACATAGCGCACGAAAGGCAGCGCCGCCGCGATCATGAAGAACGACGCGGCATATTCCGCGGGCCCGGAAAAAGTCCCGAACGAGGCATCGTAATTGGAGAACCCGCCGGTGGACATGGTGGTCATCGCATGCACCAGCGCATCGAACGGCCCCATTCCCAGCACCATGTAGACCAGCACGCAGGCCAGCGTCAGCGAGACATAGATCAGCGAGATCTGCTTCGCGATCGCCTGCGCGCGCGGCAGTATTTTCCCCATTGTCTCAAAGGCTTCGGAGCGGAATATCTGCATCCCGCCGACCCGCAGTTCGGGCAGGAACACCATCGCCACCACAATGATGCCGATGCCGCCGAGCCATTGCAGGATGCCGCGCCACAACAGCAGCCCGCGCGGCAGATCGTCCAGCCCGGAAATCACGGTTGATCCGGTGGTGGTCAGCCCTGACATCGCTTCGAAAAACGCATCGACGAACCGCAGCTCGGTTGCCCCCAGCATCAGCGGGATGGCCCCGAACAGCGGCAGTGCCACCCAGACCATCGTGGTCAGCAGGAAGGTCTGGCGGATGCTCAGCCCCTCGCGCACCCCGTTGGCACAGCTCAAGGCCAGCAGCCCGCCCACCAGGATGGTGAACAGCGCGCTTTCCAGGAACACATGCCACTCTCCGCGGCCATCCATCAGATCGACCAGCAGCGGGAACAGCATCATGGCTCCCAAAATGACGACCAAAAGGCCGATGACATATCCAACCGGGCGGAGATCCAACATGCGGGGCAGCGTTGGACCTGCGCACGGTAAGTGTCAAGCCTGCGCCGCTATTCCTTGCCCTCGCCGGCTTTTACAGCGTTGCGCGCGGGCATCTTCTGCGGCTTGGACGGCTTGCGCGGGCGTTTGCCGGGCGCCGCTGTCTCTGATCGCGCCGGTTCGGAGGCCGGGGGCGCCGGTTCCGGTGCGGGCGTCTGCACAGCGAAGGATTTGGTCACTGCCGCCACGGCGGCGGACTGCGCTGTGTTCCGCTGTGTTTCCGGGCTGGCGCGGCGGGCGGCGGATCCGCGGAACACCGCGGACGGTTCCGAAGCCGCATCAGCGGCTGCTTTATCTGTTGCGCCCGGCGTTGCCTGATTTGCCTTCGCCGCCACCGGTTTTGCAACTTCCGGCTTCGTAACCGCAGCCTCGGCCGGCACGGTTTTTCCTCCGGCTGTATTTCCTGCAGCAGCCGTCACCGCGGTTTTTTGCTCTGCGGTCTTGGGCGCCGCCGGTTTTCTGGCAACCGTCTTCCTTTTGGCAGCGGGCTTTTCTGCCGTCTTCCGGGCAGGCCGTCGCGCGGGCTTGACTGCGGGTGAAACTGAAGTCACGTCTTCCGATGCCTTTGACGGTTCCGCAGTCTGCGGCTGTGCCGTGTCACCCAATGCCGCCTGCGGCACCGCGAGGCCGAGGATTTTCCGCTGCAATTCAAACATGGAACGGGCGGCCCGCATCTGCTGCAGCGGCGTCGCAATCGCTGCTTCGGTCATTTGCCGCCACAGCTTCAACTGCGTGCCAGCCGTATAGCCGGCCCATTCCTGCGCCAAGGCCGGGAATGCGCCATGCTGGTGAAAACTGCTCATCAGATACTCCTTACTTCTTGCGCTGGTTTTACCCTGCCTGTTCGGGCTGCGGCCGGGCAAAATAGGAGAAGCGCGGCGCCGGAGCAAATCCGGGCCTGCAGCAGCGGCAATCGGGTGTATCTTCCCTGCCCCATGCACAACGGCTCCCCAGGACACCTGGAGAATCCTCCAGGCTACAGTCCGGAGCTTACCATATTCCGCTGCATGGCAGCGTAAATAATGCGGCGGCGCAGAAATCACAGGGGGCCGGCCGGAGAACTGCCTTTTAATCAGGCGCGTCAGCCCAGCATTTACCCTTGATGGATAAGGGTCGCGAACAGTTTCGGATCCAGGCTCATCGCCTTGAACAGCGGCCCCTGGGTCAGCACGCTGACCGCATCATGGCTGTGCAGGCTTTCCTGATGGCTTGCAACCACCCGGAAATCGCCGATCCGCGCATCACCCTGCAATGCTTCGCAGAACAGCCGCGCCGCGTCTTCAACAAAGATCGGATTGGCCGCGTTCAGCTCGGCAAAGGCCTGTTCATCCTCGCGTTTGACCATCACCTGGGTCTCGGTCGGCACCGCCTGGCGGCACAGTTCGATCAGGTCCTCGAACCACAGGCAGCCGCTTTCCGGCACCGACTGCACCGAAATCCGCGCCACCGAGCGCTGCGAGTGCGGCGTCGCCAGCTGGCCGCGCGACTGGCGGGCATGTTCAGACAGCTCCAGTGAACACGGACAGGTCGAGGAATAGACATAGTCCAGGTGCATGATCTTTTCACGCACGCCGTCATGGTCCACCAATTCCAGCGCAAAATCGTAATACTGATAGCCGCTGAGACCGGAGCGCAGGCTTTCGACCCTTGCCGGGAAGGAAAAC
>NZ_JAXMOX010000153.1:0-11690 GCF_034669605.1 Leisingera sp. | reverse complement strand
GGTTTTGCCAGGGCCTTCTTCAACCGGGCGGGCTGAGCGCAGGCAGCCCCGCGCCCGACCGGCGACCACACTTGACGCACAGATTGCATGCGGCAAGACCGCTTGCTGTTAGCCTGTAATCGGAGCGTCCCCGCCGGACACGATCAGAAAGAAAAGGATGACCCCCTCAGTGCGTTAAAAAATGCGGTTGTTTCTCGATGTGAAACCTGCAGTGGGGTCCGGCGCGATGCTAAATAAAAACGAACCTTTTAATCAGGCGGGCGGATACATCCGAGATTCCCAGGGAAACTCGAGCGTATATGGCCATGGCCGCGCCGCTGCATGGCCCTTTCGCAAGTAGACCTGGGGGGAGGCTTGACTTCCATATGACTGGTGACCATCTTACCCGCATGATTATCCGCGAGTCATATGCACGGTTTCTTCTTCTGAACCGCCCGTTTCCTCGGGCGGCCTGAAACGCGCGTTTTCGCGGCCTCCCGAGGTTTCTTCACCCTAAAACCTGGATAGCGGGCATTTCCCGCTTGCGACGGGCAACGCCCGTTTGTGGAGAGCGATCGTGCTTACTTGTGAAAAAACCGGCTGCCTGGCCGGACCGCGGGTATTCTTCCCGAACATTGAACCTCATGACTATGCGCTGACCGACAGCGATGCAGACAGGCTTGAGCAGCTATTGGCCTCGGAGGCCTTGTCGTCGGAGGCAGCAGCAATTCTGCATACCAAATACGACGGCGCAAGACGCATATCCGGACCAGTCCCCAATGACTTGGTAGTGTCCGGCCGCCGCATTGAATTCATGATCAGCGGGGGCGGCGCCCAGCGGGGCACCCTTGCGATCGGCGCGGTGCCAGCGCAGCGCCCGATCATGGTTGCTTCGGTCCTGGGCGCGACGCTTTTGGGGATGCGGATCCTGCAAAAGGCGCCATTGCCTTGCGACGACGGCAACCCTGCCACGCTAGTTGTTCTAAAGGTCTTCAGCCCGTCCTGAACGATACCCGTTTCAGCGGGTCAGCCACCGTGAAAACCAAGGAAGCGAACCACCGGTTATCCGGTGCTTAAAGAAGGATAAACTCATGATCACGCCGAACACCGCCACCCGCGCACCGCGGCGCCAACCCAAAGTCGTACTTGCCCGCGAGACGCTGGACAGACTTGAAGCACTGGCTGAGGGTGCCCTGACCCGTACTCCTGAATTGGCTGACCGGCTGCTGGAGGAAATCGAACGTGCCAAAATCGTGTCCACCAGCAAACTGCGCGGTGATGTCGTGGCGATAGGGCGCGCAGTCACCTATCGCGACGAAACTACCGGCCAGTCCAATACGGTGACACCGGCGTTCCCCGAGGATGCCGATATTTCCGAAGGCCGGATTTCACTGATGACGCCGGTCGGCGTGGCGCTTATCGGCCTGTCCGAAGGCGCGTCTTTCCGCTGGACGGCACGTGATGGCGAAGAGCGATCCTTGACGGTGCTAAAAGTCGAGCCGGAAGCACAGCATGGCAACGCCCTTTAGCAGGGAAGCGCCCCTTAAGCCGTGATGGGAACAGCCTGCAGAGCACGGCGCTACCCAGACGCTTTGATTCCGCCCCGGCCCCGGGGAGCCGCACACTCCGTGCGAACCCTGGGGCAAGCCATCCTCTGAACTCTGATGTTTGCGAAAATAGGGTATCGATATGTCTCAAGTCAGACTCCCGGAAAACTGTTCGAGCTGCGGCGCAAGTGTGCCGCGCTCCGCTGCGGGGCGTTGCCCCCATTGCCTGACCCGGTTCCGGGACCGAGCCCCGTGCTAAGCTTGCTTTCGCGCCCAGAAGCCGGTCAGAAACAGGTGCGGAACCTTGGCACATTTCCGGCACGGACGAGAGTGTGCCAATACTTGGGATCCGACGCAGCAAAGACCAGGGTGCCATTGCGCTGAGGCAGGCAAAAGCGGAACTCACGGTTTGCGGGTTTTATTGCTAGATGGGAGATCGGACCCTCGCCTTAACGCTGGAAAAAACCCATGTCTGGGATGCGCCGCCGCGTGCGGTTTCCTGCCGGGCATGATGCGGGTAGGGGGGCTGCAGTCCGGCCCGCCACTCAAGTAATTGCAATTGTGCCCGTCGGCAAACTAGATAAGCCGCACAAGGCCCCGATGGGGGTGGATGAAAGACAAATAGATGAATGACAGTTGCCTGTTTTGCCGGATCGCGTCCGGAGATTTGCCCGCTCATCGCGTGTATGAGGACGATCACATCCTGGCCTTTCTGGACCTGCATCCGATCCGGGCGGGCCATGTTCTTGTCATCCCCAAAGCACATCATGTCTGGTTCGAGGATCTGCCTGAGGATTTGGCAACGCGGATCACCGGTTGCGCACAACGCCTGGCGCGGCGAATGAAGCGGTTGTATGAGGTCGAGCGCGTAGCGATGTTTTATACTGGCATTCATGTGGCTCATGCGCACGCTCATGTGGTGCCTATGCACCATGTGCATGACGTGACCTCACAGGCCTACCTCTCGGCAGGCCATGACGCATTCACCATGCCAGCGCAACTTCCTGACTCCGAAATGGAAGAAATTGCCCGGAAACTCCGCAAGGGATAACGGCCCATCCGCTGCAATAGCGGCCGGACTATCGAGGTTTCCGCCGCCGAAGCCCTGGACCACCCCGCGAACATAAGCCCTGACAACAGGCAATAGGTCTGGATGATACCGTGAGCGATGAGTTGAAATGCTAACAGAGTAATTTCAGACAGAATCTTGCAGGTGGTAGACACCGGATTCCGCACACCGTCAGCTGCTCACTAAATGAACATGCGCCCAGGTGAAAGGTTAGTGGGTCTCCCTCTGTCAAGCGGTCAGAGAGGATGGGGTGTCGTTGATTTAAAATTCTCAGAACACCGCGACGCGGCTGCGGCTGCCACGTTCTTTGCCCGCAATATCCAGAGCAACGGCTGGCCGGGCAGGGCGGTGATCGGCAGGAGCCGCGCGACCTTGGCCAGCCTGGCGCGGATGAACTTCCTTCTGATACTCAAGCACTGGTGCTGGCTGGTCGAAATGCTGCAGGTCCAATACCTTAACAATACCGCGGTGTAATATCACCGCTTTATTATGAGACTGACATAGCGGCTGCTGGGCTTCAGATCATTCGATGCCACGCGGCAGCCCTATCCCAAAAGCGGAGACGTAAGCCGGTCCAGGGATAGGGGCCTCGGCGGTCAGCGGATTGGTGCAATGGAGCCCATGCTGCGCTTCAGGATCTGGTCAAATAATAACGGCAGGTCTCGGCGTCAAATCCGTCAACCTTGTATCCTTCTGCGAAGGCCGAGGTCATTTCTTCCCGCACTCGCATCCGCTCTGAGATTGCCGTGTCAAGATCCGACGCCAGAAGCCTGTCCAGATCTTCGGGGATAACGACAGACATGGAGCCTTCCGCATCGTCGGGACCAAAGGTTCTCCCCCCCTCCGCCAATGCCTCAACACGGGGAGAGGTGAGGTTCCAGTCGACCAGCAGGCGGTCTGAGGGAACACCAGCATTGATGCCCGCCATTTTGCCGTAATAATCTTCGTAATAGGTCTTGGCCGTACCGCCCAGGCGGGCGATATTCAGCCCTGCGTTGATGCGGCGCAGCGGGTCGTAAGTCCAGCGGACCAGGGTGATGCCGCGCTTCAGGCACCAGTCACGCTGAAACCATTTCAATTTCAATCCCAACCCCAAGCCGCGGCTGTCGGGGTGCACGGCCAGCCGGTGAGAATGCTGGATATGCGGCTGGCTGGTTGGAAATCCAAACAGGAAGCCAAGCATCCGCCCGTCCTTGAAGGCACCCGCCACAAGGCCGCCTTCATGCTGGATCGCCAGCATCAGATCGGAATTGTCCGGCGGGTCGTTTTCGCCCCAGACCTCTTTCTGGAAGGACTCCGAGTGTTTGAGTTCGGCCACGCCGTCCAGTTCGCGCAAAACCAGTCCCGTGTTCAACGTGTTCATGCGGAAATTTCCTCGGCGTGATCGGTAACAGAAGCGAGGTAGTCCCGATCGAGGGTCACTCCGATGCCCGGTCCATTTGCGGGAACCGGCATTTCACCATTGGAGGCTTCGAGAGGTTCGTTGGTGATGTCTCGCGCGAAATAGCGGCTGGCGCTTGAGGTGTCACCGGGCTTGGTGAAATTGGCAAGTGTTGCGAGGTGGATGTTGTGCGCCCGGCCGATGCCGCTTTCCAGCATGCCGCCGCACCAGACCGGCACCCCAAATGCGGCGCAGGTGTCGTGGATGGCGCGCGCTTCGGCAAAGCCGCCGACGCGGCCGACCTTGATGTTGATGACCCGCGCGGCGCCGGTTTCCAGCGCCTTGCGCGCGTCGCTGGCGCTGCGGATGCTTTCGTCGAGGCAGACTGCGGTCTTCAGCTCACGCTGCACCTTGGCGTGATCGTGGATGTCGTCATGGGCGAGCGGCTGCTCGATGTAATCCAGCGCAAAGGAATCCAGCGCCTGCAGGACCGGCAGATCCGCCAGCCCGTAGTCGGTGTTGGCGTCGACGGTCAGCTTGATATCGGGAAATTCGGCCCGCACTGCCTCGATGATGCGGACATCATGGCCCTGCGCAATCGTCAACTTGGTGCGCTTGTAGCCCTGTTCGACTGCGGCGCTGACCCGCTCCAGCGTGGTGTCGGCCGGCGCGATGCCAAGGCTCACCCCCACGTCGACATGATCGCCGGTGCCGCCCAGGGCCGCTTGCAGCGGCAGGCCGAGACTCCTGGACCACAGATCCCAGAATGCCATCTCAACCACCGCCTTGGCCATGCGGTTGCCACGCCAGGGTGACAGGATCGGCTGCAGCTCATAGGGCGAGGCAAAACGCTTACCGACGATTTGCGGCAGCAGCACTTCGCGCAGGAAGGCCATGGCACCGGAAATGATTTCCTCCAGGTAGTCCGGAGCTGGGTCCATTACCGCTTCGGCCACGCCCTCAATGCCTTCGCCCTTGAGCACCAGCAGCGGAAAGGTCTTGGCAGTCATGGTGCCGGAGGAAATCACGAAGGGGGTGAGCAGCGGCAGGCTCACAATACGCAGCTCGGCGCTTTCGATGCGGATGCCGGAGCGCGGGGGGACGGGAGTCATGGGGACATTACTGGACATTTCTAAAACCTGCGTAGGGGCCGGGGTCACATCGCCTTGGCGATGAAACGGCGGAATTCTTCTGTTTTGGGGTTGGTGAACATCTCTTCGGGGGGGCCCTGTTCGGCGATGCGGCCTTCGTGCAGGAAGACCACCTCCGAGGACACTTCGCGGGCAAACCCCATCTCGTGGGTCACGACGATCATCGTGCGCCCCTCGGCGGCAAGGTCCTGCATCACCTTCAGCACCTCGCCGACCAGTTCGGGGTCGAGGGCTGAAGTGGGCTCGTCAAAGAGGATCGCATCCGGCTCCATTGCCAGGGCGCGGGCAATCGCCACGCGCTGCTGCTGGCCGCCGGACAGCTGCGCGGGATACATCTGCATCCGGTCTTCCAGGCCGACCCGCTTCAAAAGGGTTTCCGCACGCTCACGGGCCTCGGCCCTAGCTTCGCGTTTGACCTGGATCGGGCCTTCCATCACATTTTCCAACACAGTGCGGTGGGTCCAGAGGTTGAACTGCTGGAATACCATGCCCAGCCGCGCGCGGATGGCCTCGATGTGGCGCGCATTCTGCGGCCTGCCGTTCTTTACCAGGATTTCTTCGCCGTGCACGGTCACTTTGCCCGAGGACGGCGTTTCAAGAAAGTTGAGGCAGCGCAGGAAAGTCGATTTGCCCGAGCCCGATGAGCCCAGGATTGAGATCACGTCATGGTTCCGCGCCTCGAGCGTAATGCCCTTGAGCACCTCGACATTGCCGAAGGATTTGTGAATGTCTTCGGCTTTCAGAATGATATCCGGTTGGGTCATGCCCGCGTATCCTTAAAATGTTGGCCGGTGCTTTGGGTCTTGTGCCGGGCGTCAATATGGCGGCTGAGACGGCGCTCAGCCTGCCGCCAGAGCAGGACAAAAACCGCCGTGATGCAGAGATAGATCAATGCTGCCCAGAGATAGACCGAGAAGTCGAAGGTCTTGGAGAAGATCTGCCGGGTGCGGCCCATCACATCAAAGACGGTGACCACGCTGGCCAGCGCACTGGCCTTCATCAGCAGGATCACCTCGTTGCCGAGTGCAGGCCAGGCGATACGGTAAGCATGCGGAAACACGACCCGGCTCAGGCTCCTGATCCGGCTCATTCCGATGGCCTTGGCGGCTTCGATTTCGCCGCGCGGAACCCCCAGGATTCCGCCCCGCAGGATCTCGGTCTGATAGGCGGTGGAGTTGAGGGCAAAGGCCAAAAGCGCACAATTAAACGGGTCGCGGAAAAAGGCCCACAGCCCCCATTCCTGAAGAAAGGGCCGGAACTGGCCCGAACCGTAGAAGATCAGAAAGAGCTGCGCCAGGATCGGCGTGCCGCGCATGAATGAGACATAAAGGCGGAGCGGTGCTTGTGCCCTCGGTGACGCATGGACGCGGATCAGCGCAAAGGCCGGTGACACCAATGCGGCGATAAGCGCGCCCAGCAGCGTCAGCTTGATGGTCATCAGGGTGCCGTCAAGCAGCCGGGGCCAGTATTGCGCGAGTACTTCGAGCGGGTTCATCTCATGCCCTCCGAATGCCGCGATTGGCGCGGCGTTCCATCTGCGCCAGTACCAGTTCTGACAGAACGCACATGGCCCAGTAGATCAGGCAGGCCAGCAGATAGAAGGTGAAGGGTTGCTTGGTCACCCCGACGGCAACCTTGGTCATGCGCATCAGGTCATCCAGCGCAATGACCGAAACCAGCGCTGTATCCTTCAGCATGTTGATCCAAAGGTTGCCCAGCCCGGGCAGCGCAAAGCGCCAGACTTGCGGCAGCTGAATGCGCAGGAAGATCTGGCGGCCGGTCATGCCGATCGCCCGCCCGGCCTCTGCCTGGCCCATGTCGAGCGACTGGAACGCGCCGCGCAGCACTTCGCCGGCAAATGCGCCGAACACCATTCCAAGAGCCACCACCCCAGCCGCGAAGGGACTGAAGTCAGTGGGAGAGGCATCCGGCGCCCACCACTGCACCGCCGCATTCAGCACAAGGCCAGCACCGTTATAGACCACAAACAGGGTCAGAATTTCGGGAAGGCCGCGCATGATAGTGGTGTAGCCAACCCCCAGAAACCGCAGCGGCAACAGTCTGGACATTGAAGCGAAGGCGGCCAGGAAGCCGAGGAACAACCCGACAGGGAGAGTGGCGATCGCCAGTTGCACTGTGATCGCCAGCCCCCGCAAGATTTCGTCCCCCCAGCCGGCATCGCCATATGAGAACAGTTCAAACATGGATTATCTTTTCAGGCTGGAGGGACATTCCGGTCACTTCATCGTGTAGACATCGATGTCGAAATACTTGTCGTTGATCACCTTGTAAGTACCGTCAGCGCGGATCTCCGCCAATGCAGCGTTCAGCTTTTCGCGCAACGCGTCATCCTCCTGGCGCACGGCAATGCCGACACCGTCGCCGACGAAGGCCGGATCGGTGATCGGTTCGCCTGCCAGTTCGCAGCAGCTGCCGTCATCGGACTTGGTGGTCCAATCAAGCATCGGCAGCATGTCCCCGACCTGCAGATCGATCCGGCCCGACGCCATGTCGAGGTTGACTTCGTCCTGGGTCGGATAAAGGCGGATGTCGGCATCCGGATAGGCCGCTTCGATGTAATCGGCCTGGGTGGTGCCGGACTGCGCCCCGATCACCTTGTCAGCCAGCGCCTCAGGGTTGAAATCGCTGATGTCCGAACCTTTAGGAACAACATGGGTCATGGCGGCCAAATAGTAGGGATCGGTGAAATCGACCTGCTTCTTGCGCTCTTCGGTGATGAACATAGAGGCGATGATGAAATCGTATTTGTTGGCCAGGAGACCCGGAATGATACCGTCCCAATCCTGCGCCACCACTTCGCAGTCCTCACCGATGCGCTTGCACAGTTCCAGCCCGATCTCCACGTCGAAGCCTGCAATCTTGCCGTCGGATTCGATGTAGTTGAACGGAGGGTAGGCGCCTTCAGTGCCCAGCCGCAGCCCGTCTGCCGAGGCTGCGCTGGCGGCAATCGAACCGGTGGCCAAAGCGAGGGCCAGTGTGGTCTTCAATGTCATGGGGTTTCCTCCTGTCGTTCCCAAGATTTGGTTATTTCTCTATGGCGGCGACCGGGTCGCCGACGTGGCCGGTGAAGCGGCCGTAAAGTTCTGCTATCCGGTTCAGGCGTTTTTCGACCTGCGGGCCCAGTTCCATAAACACGCCATTGATCATGAGATTTGCCAGACTTGCCATCTGTGCCGTGGAATCCCAGAACTGATTGAATTGGGTCGGCACGGCAAAAACCTCGTCGGCGGATTCGTGGCCCCAGTCGCAGAAAACGTCCGTGATCAGGGTCACCGGAATGCCGGCCTTCTTGGCCTCGCGTGCCAGAAGCTTGGCCAACCGGGAATAGCGGCGGGCCTCAAAGATCACCAGGCAGGCCTCCCCGTCTGCGGCCAGCACTTCGGCGAAATTGCCGCCCGCCAGGTCGAGCAGGGTCACCTGGTCGCGCAGGTATTGCATCTGGTTGGCAAAATACTGAGCGATCCCGCGTTCGGTCTGGAAACCGGCCACATAGACATGTTGCGTCCGGGCCAGTCTGGCGACAGAAGTCCGCCATTCGGGGGTGCGGGCATGTTCGTAGATCCGCACGACTGCTGCGATTTCCAGTTCCATGCCCTGGGAAAGGTGGCTTTCATCATCGCGGGCGGTTTTCCGCAAATCATTCAGCCGGTCGCTAACCAGCCAGGGATGGTCGCCCAAGTCGCCCTTCAAATGCTCTTTCAGATCCTTGAAGCTCGCGTATCCGTTGCTGCGGCAGAAGCGCCCGACGGTGGCCTCGCTCACCCCGACTTTTGCGGCGAGGCTGGCGGCTGTTTCGAACGGAACCTGCTCCAAGGCGCTCAGCATGTAATTGGCAATAGTCCGCTCGGCTTTCGAACCGGTTTCAAGGGCATGGGCTAGTTTGGAGCGGACGGGAGAAGGCAATCTGGTGGACCTTGCGATGATGGTGGACCGTTGAGCCAGGATGCAAGAAAACTTTCATCTGGTCAATAAAATTCATAAAACTATCATTCCGCCTCGCGATTATCCGGACAAGACGCTGCAATGATTGTGAATCCTGTCAAGCCGGCTGCCGGCTTCGATTGGCAGATGCCTGAACGCTGATTTCCGCAGGCCTTCACCCGACTCCAGTATGCGCTCTGGCGGACGTGATGAGCATCCCTTCAGGTCAGCGGCACGGAACCGTGCCTCTTGAAATCAGCCAATAGAGGGTTCCGTTGCGGGTGGCCCTTTCAAGTTTGCGAACGCAGGCCGGCGCGCCGTCTGTGAGCAGCATTTTCAAGTCCATCTGCGCTTTGGGCCTGTCAAAAGTGTAAGTATGGTTCCCGCACACTCTTCTGTCCCGGACATAAGATGCATCCACGGTCTCAAGCCCACCGAGAACGATCAGATCCGGTCCGCCTTGACCGGCACGGGGCTGGTCGTTGTTGAACCTGTGCGCTGACGCTTTCAGCGGGCAATCCTTCCGGTGTGCGTAAAGCGTGACCGGGTGATTATGTCCCGAATGCGCAATCATGTCGGAGAATGCATTTCCGGACACGTCAGGGGCCACAAAGACCGCACGCTCAAGGCTGTCGGCCGTTGGTCCCGCGAATTGGTACACGATTTCAACACCCAGCCGCCCGCCCATGCTATGGGCCGCCAGAACCATCGTCATACCGTCAGTGGCTTGCGTCAGATCCCTCAGAAACCCTTCCAGCCTGCGGCGGCTGTCGTTGATGTGCTGGGCATCTGCCAGATACGCAGAACGCTCCCCCCAGGATGGCCAGCTCCACAAAAGCACCGGGCCCTGCCAACCAACATCTTCAGCCACTGCAATGACGCGCTTCACGGCTGTTTCAAAAGAGTTGCTGTACCCGTGAATGAAGAGCAGGACCCGCTGTGACTTCAGTGGCCCGGCCAGATCGGAGATACACCCGTTGTCTGCACTGAGGCGTCCGGCAAGGGAGATGCTGCCAGCATAAAGATTGTCGCTGTCGCGGCGCTTATTCTTCTGCCACTCTACCCTGCCGCAGTGGTAGCGCGCCTCCGTGATTTGCTCGACCCCGAATTCAGTGGCGAGGTCTCCTGTGTAGTCGCGTTCCCGGTCGGTCGCGAAGTAAATCAAAGGCTTGCTCTCCGGCACCAGCCCCCCCTCGTCCTCTGGATTTGGCGCCGGCTGCGGTTCAGCGGCTTCCGCCAGGGCCGTTTCAAACAGTTCAAGAGCAAAAACACGGTTCTCTCCCCGCTCAGCCCAGGCTAAAGCCATCCGCTGCCGCCCCTCCTCGCCCGCTACTTCGGCGAAAGGAATTGTCTTCACTCCCAGTTCGGAAAGCTGCGCCTGCAATGCCGCGATGTCGCTCTCTGCGTTCACGAAACTCTGTTCTTCAATTTGCAAAAGCGCAGCGCGGATGTGGCGCCGTTGGCGCTCGGAAAATGCGCCCCAGGTTTCTGGCCGCACCTGAGCAGCCAGAACCAGCGAAGAATAACCGGTGAGAACACTTTGCAGCTTCTGTTCCGACGCGAGACTTGTAACGTTTTCACTCCAAAGAGTTTCTGCGATTTCGATGCTTCTGTCCTGTAAAGCTTTTCCCATGTCCTGAATTTGACCGCGCTGCAGGCTTGCTCCAAGAGCGTCGAGCCCGGTGCCATCTGGCTCAAACTCTGTCGCCTTTAGGCCCTCAATCTCCGCGGCTGTATTGAGATCCAAGGACGAAATGAGACTGCTGGCCCCGAGGCTGGCAAAGGACAGGGTAAAGAAGCCCCTTTGCCCCAGATCCATGAGTGCGGCATCCCTGAACCCGGTTTCCAGAAGTCTTGCAGTGCCGCCGGAACCAAGTCCGCCAAATGGCTGGTGAAGGATACTCGCCACCCCCAACTGGCGTTCGTCAGGATCCGAGGCCAGCCACAATGGTACAAATCCCAAGTCGGCCTCTCCCTCCTGCAGCAGCTCTTTCACGGGACGGTCCGTGCGCAGCAATACTACCTTGCTGTCAAGTTGCTGCCAGGCTTCCGCTTCAATAACCAGTTCCGCCATTTCCCGCGGCAATTGCCCGCTGCTCACAGGCATCGCAATACGCAACTCAGCAATCTCCTGAGCCGCCGCTGGAAATGCTAGGGTTGCCACCAAAGCACACAGCCATCCGCGCCACATGAGCAGTAATCCTTTAGTTGAGCTGGACTTAACGTATCACACTTAAAGCGATTTTTAAAGTTTGACACAGCTGGCCGACCTGGATCGCAGGAAGCGAGAGCATCTCGACTGTCAACCCGGCGTCGATCGGCGCGGGACGCGCGACGAATTTTCATGAATACCGGACACGACAATCAGCTGCGAGATGTTCCGGCGCCGGCGGCGCTGGAGCCGCGTGACAAAATTCTCTTGCGCAATGCGTTCCGGGTCGACCCGGCCGAGCGCGGAGAATTCACCAGACCGCGGCCCTTCGAGATCCGCGAAGTTGCGCCGCGCGACCCGCTGGAGCCGGAAGAAACCACCGATATCAATCATATGTGGATCAGAATGGAAGCGGCCAAAGGGGCCGGACCTGAGCTGCAGCATATCCTGATGGCTTATGCCTCGGACT
>NZ_JAXMOX010000152.1:0-11800 GCF_034669605.1 Leisingera sp. | reverse complement strand
GCCCGGCGTATGCTGTCACAGCTGCAGCGGCGGGTGCGCGGTCTGGCCACCATCCACCGCAGCCTGAACACCAATCCAGACGTTTCCACAGTGGACAGCCGCGAACTGATCGACGAGCTGATCGCGGAGATCGGCTCGATGAACGCCGGTAGCGGACAGGATGTGGTGATCGAAACGGATCTTGCTCAGGTGCCGCTCAGCCAGGATCAGGGAGTAACCCTGTCAATGCTGGTATCAGAGGCGATGACCAATGCGGTGAAATATATCGGTGTGCCTGAAGGGGGGCGGCCGGAAATCAAAGTCAGCCTGCGCGAAACAGCCAAGAACTGGCTGGAGCTGGAATTGACCAACACCAAAGGGCAGCCCCTGCTGGATCCGGAGGAGGACGTCGGCGGATCTGGAATCGGAGCACGGCTGATGACGGCTTTTGCGACGCAGCTCGGCGGCAAAGGCGTCACTCAGGAAACAGAAGACACGTATACGTACCGGCTTGGCTTCCCCGCCGTTGCCGGGGCCGCACCTCCAGAAGCCGACTCGCAGGAACAGAAACAAGATGCAACAGAGCCTGCCGCCTGAAGAAAACCGCTGCGGGGAATTCGCAGTGCTGATCACAGCCGAGCAAGCCTGGCCTGCCTTTGAACGCGCGGTCCTGGATGCCCGTCGCGAGATCATTGCCAGCTTCCGTCTGTTCGATTTCGCCACCCTCCTGCTGAGTCCCGAGGCGCAGAAAACCGGCGGAACCTGGGCCGATCTGATTACCGATGCGCTGCGTCGCGGGGTGCGGGTCCGGCTGGTTGTAAGCGACTTTGATCCGGTCATGGCAGCGCCCCTGCATGCCGCCGCACAAAAGACCCTTGAGCAGGCGCAAGAGATCGCGG
The DNA here is from genome assembly GCF_034669605.1 of Leisingera sp. Taxonomy (GTDB): domain Bacteria; phylum Pseudomonadota; class Alphaproteobacteria; order Rhodobacterales; family Rhodobacteraceae; genus Leisingera. The sequence continues at coordinate 10,922 of NZ_JAXMOX010000152.1, read as the reverse complement.
CACAGCTCGGCCCGGAACAGGTTGCGCTGTTGTCAGTCTCCGCCGCGTTGCATCCAGCACGGGCGGGGCTATTGCCGCGGCTTGCCTTTTCACCCTTTGTTTTGCGCAAGCTGCGCAAACTGCCCAAGCGATTGCGGCCCGCCGCGGCCAGCCGTCAACGGCTGCCGCAGCTCTGTCCGGTTTCGCAACATCAAAAAATTGCGGTGATCGACCGCGAGGTTCTATATATCGGCGGCCTGGATCTGAACCGGCGCCGCTTTGACACCCAGGCCCATGACCAGCCAGCGCATGAGACCTGGGCTGATGTCCAATTGATGCTGCGCGGGCCCGAAGCCGAGGAGGCTGCAAGCCATCTGGAGCGGTTCCAGGACGAAACCGCACTGCGCAGGCGGCCGCCCCAAGGCAAGCAGATCCGCCGCACCCTGTCTGTACCGCGCCGCGGTGGTTTTTGGGCTTTGTCGCCGCGCACTGTCCTGAAGGAAATCGAAGAAGACCACCTTGAAGCCTTTGGACAGGCAAGGCACCTGATTTACTTGGAAACCCAGTACTTTCGTTCCAGCCCCATAGCCCGCGGGCTGGCCGATGCCGCCCGGAGCAACCCGGATTTATCACTGATTCTGATCCTTCCGGCCCTGCCTGAAGAGGTCGCCTTTGATGAAAACTGCGGACTGGATGCGCGCTACGGCATGGCATTGCAGGCTGAAGCGCTGCAGGAGGTAAGCGCTGCCTTCGGGGGCCGCGCCTGTATTGCCAGCCCGGTGCAGCGGCGCATGGCAGCTCGTGTATCGCCCTCTGTTCTGGCGGGATCTCCGATGATCTATCTGCACAGCAAGGTTCTGCTTGCCGATCAGAATTTTGCCATGGTGGGCTCGGCCAATCTGAACGGGCGCTCGATGCGATGGGATACTGAGGCCGCCCTGCGGATCAAGCAGCAAGACAGGATCGGGCAGCTGTGGCATGCGCTGGCGCGGCATTGGTGGCAGGAAGACCTTCCGGCCGAAGCACTGGACCCGGTCTGTGCAGCCGCCTGGTGGCAGCAGGAGATCCGCCGTAACAAGATCCGCCGACCGGAAGCGCGCCGCGGGCTTCTGGTACCGCATGACCCGGACAGGATGGCAGAGCTTCAGCAGCCTTTGCCTGGCGCGACCGAAGACATCGTCTGAGCCGTCGGCAGCGCGCTTTGCCTGGCGTGTCAGCGCAGTCTGCGCAAAAAGCCCGGCGCTGTTAAAACGCCGGGCCTATGTGAAACTGGAACGCAGCAACGCGTTACTGAGCTTCCTGGGACTCTTCAGTGATTTCATTCCCAAGATTGGACACGTCCCTACCAAAGCCTTCGGTTGTTTCACAAGCTGCCAGGCCGGCCAGTGCAAAAAGTGCGAGAAAGATACGCATTATAGCCTCCTTATTTCAGTTTCGACGCAATGTTGCCTGCAAAGGCATCGATTATGGCGGTGTAGAACACTTCGCTGTCAACAGCGATGGCGGCAGGGTCAGTGCCGTCGGGGTAATAGGCATTCAGCTGGTCCGCAGAGACAGTCAGGTCATAGCGCATATCCTTGGACGCATCGGGCATATCGATGTCCACATCGCCTTTCAGCATCCATTCTCCTACGCCCAGCGCCTGTTCGAAATTGCTGGCCAGCATAACAGAATCAATCTCGACATGGATCTCTGCCGCCTCTCCCGTGTCCTCACCCGCGATCCGGCCGACAAGGCGCTTGGCCAGAGCAGTTTCCAAATCGGTTTCAAGGCTGGTCCAAATTGCAGCGGCCGGGTAATTCTCGATCGCGCTCAGATCTGCCGTCACGTCGATTTCGGAGACTTTGGAGCCAGCAACAGCGGCCGTCGCAATCGCCGAAACCAGAGCGGTGGTGCGGATCAGATGAGTCATGTTTGAATGCTCCTTCAATTTCTGTCCCTTTAGGGGATGCAGCATAGAAACGCGCGGGTTTCTCAAAAGGTTCCTGAATTTTTGGAGATACCTGCAGCTGATCAGTTGCCCATTTGTTTTCTTCCTCAGAACATCAAGCGGTGCGTGTTTGCCCGCACTAGGGTACAGACACGCGCTTCCACACGCGTCGCGCAACAGCGCATACAAAATCCGGGCACGGTATCCTCTGGGCAATAGGCTCGGACACAGGCGAGGCATTGGATCTAAACTTGCAGATTGAAATCCGCGGAGATTGAAGCGGGTGCCCATCCCACATCGGTTATGAGGGCCCCGGCAGGAACCATTCCCATCTTCACGCGTTGGCTTCCGGTGAGCGTTGAGCAGAGGGAAGAATGGCAAAGCTAGAACACAACCATCAAGCGCCCCTAACGGCGGATCGAATCGACCGCAACTTGAAGAAAGCCTTTCACGAGCTGGCAACGGAACCGCTGCCGGACCGGTTCTCCGATCTGCTTGATCAGTTACGTAAGGCTGACCTTCAAAAGAAGGACATGCGATGACCGCTGATCCACGCGAAGAGTTGACCGAGCATCTTGGTGCGCTGCGCGCCTTTGCGCTCAGTCTTACCCGGAATTCCGCAGCCGCGGATGACTTGGTGCAGGATACGCTGATCAAGGCCTGGACCAATATCGAAAAGTTCAAACCAGGCTCTAACATGCGGGCTTGGCTCTTTACCATTCTGCGCAACACTTTCTATTCTCTGCGCCGCAAGCGCAAGCGTGAGGTCGAAGATGCTGACGGTTCACTGGCTTTGGCACTGGCCTCCAAACCCGATCACGACGGCCGGCTGAACATGCGCGATTTTATGCAAGCCTTCGACCAACTGCCGGACAGCCAGCGAGAGGCGTTGACCTTAGTGGGTGCGGGGGGGTTTTCGTATGAAGAAGCCGCCGAAACTTGCGGTGTCGCAGTCGGCACGATCAAAAGCCGCGTGGGACGCGCCCGCGCTTCGCTGGTGAATCTTTTGCACCTGAAAGATGGCGAAACGCTGGAGCTGACTGACAGTGTAACGGCGGGAATTCTATCCAAACATCCCGCGGCCTGAGTGTCCGGCCCGGGTCTTAGAAAGGTGCTGCCCATTGCCGGAAGCCCGATGTTGTTCTGGGCCGTTTCCTTGCCCGCGGCAGGGCCGTGTGACAAAATCTGCGCGGGCGAATTCGGCAGGTGCTTGCACCGCGGTAGCGGTACCGCGGTGCCAACGATGACAACATTGTAACGGCCGATGCGAACGTGCCTTTGCTGTCGCCCATTCGGTGCTGTTGAGGAGCATTTTTTAGACGATGTGCTGGCCCCTTGCGGGCAGTTCTCTGCAAATGGCTAATCGGTCTGGGCTAGGCCTCGTTTCTTCCAACTGACGAAGTTATTGGCCAGGTCCTAAAAAGAGCTGCCGCCCCGACGTGAGGCAGACAAATCAGGCACGAGCAGAAGATCAACCCGTCCGCCGATCAGCCCGTGCGGGTCTTGCTTCGCCACGCGAAAGCTCCGCTCTTCGAACTTAGTGCAGATAAAACGCCAACCCTAGGGACAGTGCTGGAACCATTCTTCTGCTCAACCGTTGACTTGCCAGATGGCGCTCACCGCAGCGCGCAAACAATGAAGGAAAAGAGCCATGCTTGGTTGGGCAATCACGTTTCTTATCGTGGCACTCGTCGCCGCAGTTCTTGGATTCAGCGGCATCGCAGGCGCTTCCGCTGGGATCGCACAGATCCTCTTTGTGATTTTCCTCGCGCTTTTCGTTCTCTCGATCGTTGTCCGCCTCTTTAAAGGCTGACCCGCCCCGCCAGCTGCGCTCAGCAGAATGGCCGCTAACACAAGGAGACAGACACATGACCAAAACAGCCGAAACTCAGCAGCAAACCAAAGGCAGCACCGGCTCCGCCGCTGGCAACGCGTCCGGCAACCTTACCGGGCGCGTCAAGGAGCAGGCCGCGCAAACGGTTCAGCAGGCGCAGGAGCAAATCGACGCCGGCTTGCAGTACAGTTCCGGTGAAATGCAGCGCTTTGCAAAAGAGGGTCAGGAATTTGTGAAAAAAAATCCGGGCCTTGCCGTTGCCGGGGCCTTAGGGGCTGGCGTCCTGCTCGGCTTGGCAATGCGCAGTCGTTTCTGACCTGTATCCCCTACATCGCAACCAACCAAAGCCGCGCCGTTTAGTGCGGCTTTGACATATTCGGGAAACGGCTCACACCATTTAAAGCGGTTACGATAAATGCAATTTTTGCCGAACCGGGAACAATTTTCCTAGGACCGCGTTCCTCTTTCAGAGCAACAGACTGAAGGGATCGAATTATGGAATATGGAATTATTGGCCTGCTTGTCCTGGCTGCAGATATCTATGCAATCATTCAAATCCTGTCCTCGGGTGCCTCCACCGCTGCCAAGATCGTGTGGACATTGGTCATTCTCATCCTGCCAGTGCTGGGCTTCATCATCTGGCTGATCGCAGGTCCTAAATCCTCTGCTGCAAGCATTTGACAGGGCTGCAGCCAACATGTCGCGGCCTGGCGTTCGGACGCCGGGCCATTTTCTTTCGATGCGGGGAACAAACAACGCGAGCGCGCGTTTCCCCATTGAACACTGATAGCAAGGAGGCAGATGATATGACCGTTCCGTCTGATTTGGAAACGCAGGCCCGTGCCCAAGCTGCCGACCTGAGCCGCAAGGCCAAAGCCGCAGTTACGGACAAGGTCCGCGGCACCGCTGATGCAGCGCAGTTGCAGGCCGCCCGCGAAGTGCAGGCAACCGCCGATGCTGTTGGCGCCGCGGCAGATGCATTTGAACCAGGCACCATGCAAGCGCAGGCCGCACAAGTCGTTGCGGGCCACCTTGAGGACGCCGCCCACCGGGTTCGAGCCTTGGATGTCGAGCAAACTGTACGGGATGTCAGCGCCTTTGCGCGCCGCAACCCGCTACTGTTTCTCGGCGGTGCCGCATTGGCCGGATTTGCCGCTACCCGCTTCCTCAAAGCAAGCGAACAGGACAGCCTTGGTACCGACCGCACACATATGACCCGGGAGGCCGGCCATGGCACGTCATGACCTCCGCCAAGTGCCGGAATTGTTCTCGGAGGCTCTCCGGCATTTCGCAGCGTTGCTGCACAGTGAAGCAGCGCTTGCCAAGAGCGAGCTTAAGGAGAACGCCGCCCGCGCCGGAACCGGAATAGCCTGTTTCGCCATCGCCGCGCTAATAGCGCTGACAGGGTTGCATGTTCTGGCGGCGGCGCTGGTCGCCTTGATCGCATCCTCGGGCCTGTCGGCCGGGTGGGCCGCGCTGATCGTCGGCGGCGGGCTGATGGCAGTTGCACTGGGCCTGTTACTGGCCGGCAAATCGCGGCTTAGCAGCGAGGCGCTGTTGCCAAACCGCACCATCCTCAGTGTCAAGCAGGATGCCGCAAGCATCATGGAGGCCGCAAATGCCCGCTACTGAAGATATTGAACAACGCGTGGACGCAAACCGCCGCCGGCTGGCAGAAACCTTGTCCGGCCTGTCCGGCGCCGTTGCCCCGCACTCGGTGGCAGAACAGCTCTCGGCGGCGGCAAATGGCTATGGCGGCGAACTCGGGCGCCAAGCCATAAGCGCAGCTAAGCGTAATCCCGCTGCCCTTGTACTTGCCGGGGCCGGGCTGGCCCTTCTGTTCACCGGCAACGGCAGCAGCCGTTCGCGCACTGCCCCTCCGCCCCCCGCTGCCGTTCCCCCCGAGGCCGCCTTTGCCGGTTTCGACGCGCGTGTCGCCGCAGCAGATGCCGCCATGAAAAAGGAGATGACCGGTATGAGTGAAGAAAACCTCCGCGCTGGGAAGATGCGCGAGACATTGAATGCAGGCCTGGACGTCCTGCCTGCCGCGGCCCGCAAGCGGGTGCTGAAGGCGCGCTCTGCTGCCCTGCAGGCGCAGGAGAAGGTCGAGTCCCATGCCGCCAATGCTGCGGCACGCTCGCGGACGTTTTACGATCAGAACCCACTCGCCGCCGGGGCTATAGCGCTGGGTCTGGGCGCGCTGATAGGGGCATTGCTGCCCTCCACCCGCCAGGAAGACGAGTTGCTTGGCGCACGCCGTGATGCGCTGGCCGTCAAAGCCGAGGCCGCCTTGCGGGAGGAAATGGACAAATTGCACCGCACTGCCAGCGCCAGTCTTGATCCGCGACCATCCCGCCCGGCACCGCACACAGCCGCTGGCTAACGGGAATGCCAAGGATCTTGAAAACCACGCTCAGCGGCCGAGGGGTGCGGGTGATGCTGATGATCCTAACGGTCATCAGCATCACAGCTGCATTGCAGCATGCCCAGCAGGTTCTGGCACCGATGAGTTTTGCACTGGTGCTAGGCATTGTTGTCTCACCGCTTGCAGACAAACTAGCTCGCTTTGGTGTGCCACGGCTGGCGGTTGCCCTGTCCCTTCTTCTGGCCTGCACTCTATTTGTAGCCACTGCAATACTGCTTATCGAACCCGTTGTGAACGCCCTGATCGAGGAGCTTCCGCGCATCAGGTCCGTCGTATCTTCTCTAGTCGATCAAGCTTCTTCTTTGCTGCGCGGGATCGAGACGATCAGCGAGGAAATTGAAAACACTGTCGGCGCTGACACAGTCGAACCCCAGACTGCCATCCCCTCGGTGGGAAACGCCCTATGGCTTGCGCCCAGCTTTCTCTCTCAGGTCTTCATCTTCGTAGGCACATTGTTTTTCTTCACACTGACCCGGGACGACCTTTATCGCCTAACCGGTGCACTGTATGGCCGCCTCAAGCATGCCGATAAGATTGTCGCCCGCTATTTTGCGGCCATAACCGTAGTGAATGCCGGACTTGGAGTGGTGACGGCTGCGGTTCTTATGGCCGCAGGGGTGGAGTACGCTGTGCTGTGGGGGCTTGCGGCGTCCTTGCTGAACTATGTTCTGTACCTCGGCCCGCTGTTGATAATGATCGGACTGGCGATTGCCGGAGCACTGCAGTTTCACGGCCTGTATGCGGTTCTGCCGCCGATATTGTTCCTGTTCATTAACCTGACTGAGGCTAATATTGTTACTCCGCTGATGGTTGGCAACCGCATGGCATTGAATCCGCTGCTGGTCTTCCTTGCCATCATCTTCGGGCTCTGGCTCTGGGGGCCGATCGGCGCCTTTGTGGCGCTGCCGCTGCTGCTGTGGCTGGGTGTGATGCTGGATCCACGCCACAGTTTGCCGGAAAAGCAGATGGAGGATCCGCTGGAGAAGATCCTTTGAAGAACGGCGCCCCCGCCGATCCAGCAGTGTCGGCGGCCTCCAGGCCTCACTCTGCCTGCTGCTGCGCATCCAGCAGATTTTCCCCGCCGTCCAACCCTTCACGCTCACGCTCTGCTGCACCTTCAGAGGGTAGCTCGGCACGGGCTGGATCAGCGGCCTCTGGCAGATCGGAACTGCTGGCCGCCGGACCGGCCTGCCGGGTGCCAATACGTTTCGCCGGGGCGGCGGCTGTCTGGTCCTGCGCCCCGTCCAACCGAACCCGGTAGATAGGCTCAGGGAGACCGAAACCTGCGCCTTCCAGCGCCAATTTTGCGGCTCGGATCGCCTCGCCGCGCGCCTTGGCGAAATCCACCCGGGTCTGATCCACCCAGCCGGTAAAAGTCAGAATAACGTTGGAATCCCCGACCTCGCTGACCCAGGCACCGACTTCGGGATCCTTGAGCACAAACGGCTGCACCTCGAGTGCGGCTACGGCGGTGGACAACGCCGCCGCCAGATCAGCATCGGCATCCACCCCCAAATCGAAGCCAAAGCGGCGATGGGGATCGCGGGTGAAATTCACGATCCGCCCTTTGAAAACGGTAGCATTGGGTATTCGGATATGATTGCCCTCAGGAGAAATCAGGATGGTCGCCCGCGACGTCAGCCGCGCCACCGTTCCCTGGTCGCCCTGGATGTCCACATAATCATTCGGCCGAAACGGCTGGCGCAAGCTGAGCAAGATGGAGGCGATGAAATTCTCCACCGTGTCACGCACAGCAAAACCAAGCGCGAGGCCAACTACACCTGCCGCCCCGAGCACCGCCCCGATCAAAGCCGTAGCGTTCAGAATATCCAATGCCAGAACCAGTCCGATCACGATGAACAGGATACGCGCCACCGCGCGGTAGACATCTGCAATGAAAGGGTTGGGCGCCAGCCGGGTCCAGATGCCAATCCGCGTGGTCAGAAGCCAGCCCCCTGCCGCCACGAGCAAGAAGGCCGTCACCGCGACCAGGAAAATCGGTCCGTTCGCCAGCAGGTTCCGTGTGCGTGCTGCAATCCGGTCCACCGCTGGTGCCAGCCGTTCTTCGAGGGTGCCGCTGATTTCGGTTTCATTCTCTAGCGCGACGACACCGGCCACACGGTTGATGATCTGCGTCAGCCGCTCTTGGGCCGCATTGTCAATCACTGGGCCGGTGGTACGGACGACCCCTTCTGACACCGACACCTTCACGGCACTATATCCGTCAATTTCAGCGAGCAGTTTCTCTATCCTGCTTAGAATCGCACTATCGCGCACTGCTGCATCGCCGACTTCGATAAGGCTGTCGGTCTGAACCGGATCAGCCGCAGTCTGGGCCTGGCTGCTGCCGCCCCCCAGGCAAAGTGCAGCAGTAACAACCCAGCAATGCAGAAGCGGCTTCAGCCTCCGTCCTAGTGTCAGGATGCCTTTCAGGTGCTGCCAGGTGCAAGTCACTCTACGGTTCAATTCCGCATCCTCACGATCAAATCCACTACCGTTGCGCGCAGCTGCTCTGCAGGCCGGCTGCCCCATACAAAGTCCATAAAGCAGAACCCCCGTTTTGAACACGCCTGGTGGTACCCGCGCGGAGCCACATGGGACGATGTACATATCTGCCATCAAGCATACCAAAACACGTGAAAGCCTGCGGCGACCGAAACTCTGGCACGCTCCTCTGGAAAAATCTGCCTTGCGACAGCTAATGAGGCTCGGCGTTGAACTTCAGAAAATTGCGGATGATTTCTTCTTCCGAGCGCATCATGCCGGAACCACTCCCCTTCCCGCGCGTTGAGCTTGTGAACCCAAAACGCAGGAGGATGCCAATGGCGATGCAGGAGACACGCGAACCAGCACCCGGAAGCATCCGCCTCTTACGCTACCACTGGGTGTGCAAAAAAGCAGCAAGCTCAGATGTTCTCACTGCAGATATCACCTTGCGCGCACCTGTTTTTCTGTTCCCTTCCACCACTGCCGGGGCCGCTTTGGCATGTATCACGCTGTCCCCCAGCGTGATGTTAGAGGACTCTCACATACTTACAGGAGTGGTGCCGGAAGAAGCCGGTTTCCTCCCGTTCGAGAAATTGCGCCAGGTGCTGATGGCAGACAGCACGACGCTCGGCATCGCCGCATGTGCCATCCCTAGCTTGGCCTGCTACTCCGCATCCAAGGCAACTGGCCAGTCCAAGACCGGGCTGGAGGCGGTGCATGGTTGTTCCCATTGTGTCGAGCACCGCTGCCGATGCGGAATGGGCGAAAGGCCGTGCCTTACAGCCCTTTTCCTTCCGCTACCACCGCCATCTCAAATGAAAGGAGCACGTTATGGCTGAACGTCACAGATCCAAAGACGGACGCAAGGAAACCGACGAAGTGTTGGGAAAACAGGGCGGCGTAGCCCACCAGGGCCGCACAGGCGGCCGTCTGGCCCGCGACATCGGCACCGAAGACGAGTTGAAGCGCGCTCAGGAGAGGCCAGCCGGGGCAACCCGCGTGACAAAGTCCAAGGAACAGGAGGGCAGTGGTGATGGCAGTTAAGGGAATTCCATCCGGAGCTTGGGTGCTCATTGCGGACGGCGAGAAGGCATTGTACCTCGTCAATCAGGGCGATGAACAGAACATACACCTCACCGTGCGACGCAAGGAGGAGCAGGACAACCCAAAGGCGCAGGACTGGGCCGCAAGCCGCCCCGGCCGCTTCAATGACGGCCCTGGTGTACAGCGCTCGGCAGTCGATGACACCGACTGGCACCAGTTGGAAAAGGCCCGCTTTGCGAAAACAGTGGCAGAAGACCTGTATAAAGCAGCCCACGCTGGAAAGTTCGACACGCTTCTGATAGCTGCCAGCCGCCCGGTGCTCAGTGCCCTGCGTGATGAAATGCACCCCGAAGTGACCGAGAAGCTGATGCTGGACGTGCCGAAGGTACTGACCAACCACCCGCTGGACGAGATCGAGCAGGCCATCCTGCGCGAGGCCGCAAACACGGCCTGACCTGGACCGGTTGCCGCTCTGGCTGTTACCCGGTGTGGCAAGCCTCGTGCTGTTTGCATATCTTCTGACACGAACGGACAGTGCGTTTGCTGGCCGGGCCTACGCGGGCAAGGCTGCGCATCAGCCGCAGCACATCCACATGGCGGCGGATGTCGAGCCAGCTGGTCGGCTCATCAAACAGCATCGCGGGCATGTCCTGGGCCAGAACCATGGCAATGAAAGCCCGTTGGAGCTGGCCGCCGGATAGGGCCGCCAGCTTGCGCCCGGCCAGATCCTCCAGCCCCGTCCAGGTAATGGCACAGGCCACATGAGCCCGGTCGGCGGCATCACCGATGCCCAGCAGGTTCTGATGCGGCGCGCGACCATAACCCACCAGATCAGCTACGGTGACCCCGGGCGGCACTTCATTGTCCTGCGCCAACAGGGCCTGCCGCCCGGCCAGTGCGCGGGGGGACAAACGCGCAATGTCTTCACCCCCAACGCGGATCCGCCCGCTTGCTGCCTTCGGCCAATAGTTACCCGGCGCTTTCTGCCCAGCACGCGACCTTCCGCAATGTACGTTTTGGACGCCTTGGTAAGCAGAATGCCAGCCCCCCGGAATATGGTGTCCAAAACGATTTTGGAGCCTTCGCCAGGGTAGGAGAGTTCGGATATTGTCTTCGCGTTGAGCGGTGTTCGCGTCATGATCCGCACCTTTCGTTGAAGCCATATTGTCGCCAAATGTAGGCGGGGCACGAAAACCTTACGTACGACTAAGTCAATGTTTTGC
>NZ_JAXMOX010000151.1:0-11820 GCF_034669605.1 Leisingera sp. | reverse complement strand
GCCGGCCACCCCCAAAGAAATGCACCAATGCCATCGAAAGGCAGAAGCATAGGAGTATCCCATGACCGAAAAAAGACCCGCCTCGCGCGGCACAGCCCGCCGCCCCAAGGTCGTCATCGCAGCAGACTGCCTTGACCGGCTCGAAGCACTTGCGGAGGGCGCGATCCCGCGGGATCCGGACCTCGCAGACCGGCTTCTTGAGGAGATCGGCCGCGCCCGGATTGTGCCGGGGGCAAAACTCCCGGCGAATGTCGTGGCGATTGATCGCCCGGTCACCTTCCGGGATGAGACAACCGGTCAGGAGAAGACCGTAACTCCGGTTTTTCCAGAGAATGCCGATATCGAGCGGGGCCGGATTTCGATCCTGACGCCGATCGGGGTCGCTCTGATTGGTTTGTCCGAAGGGGCTTCTCTCCACTGGGATACCCGTGACGGAAAGCGGCGGGTGCTGACCGTTCTGCGCGTCGCTCCCCATGATGCCGCCGAAAGGCTGAACGCTCAATGATCCGCTATCCCCGGGAGCTAACGGAGCACCATGCCCGACCCGGAAGGAGCCGATCGATGTGCTGACAAAGCCATGACGCTCCTTCCGGGATATTGCCCGGCGCCGATGCGGCGTCTCGTTTCCCCTGTCGAAAGAGAAGCTCATGACCCGTCACATTCCGTCTTCCTGTCCGTCCTGCAAAGTGCAACTCCCTCGCGCGGCCGCGCATCGCTGCCCCATCTGCAGGCATGTTCTCGGCGGCCCCACGCCCATCATCCGCATCTCCTGCCGCCGCTGCGGATCGGAGGTGGAGAGGAACGCCGGAGCAGCGGCAACCTGCATCCGGTGCCGGTCTCGCCGCCCATCCCGGCTCCAGCGCCAGGGCACTTGATAAGGGGCAGGGATGCCGCAACAGAGAGAGGATGACGCGTTCGCAGCAGTCGAAACCCTTCACCGCGCGCAGATTATCTTCACCAGTTCTGCCTTGCTTTAGAATTTCCTCACCCTGCCAGCCCAAAAAGAAACCCCCGCGGCATCGGCTGCGGGGACTTTTCAGGCGCTATTCTTGTCTGCCGGGACCGGATCAGTTCAGCTGGGAAGAATTCCCGGTCATCATGTCACGGTCGAAGTTCATCGTGAACGGGCGCATGGCCAGCTTGTAGACGATAAGGGCACCGTCGACCTCGGCCGCCTGCCCGATGGCGTAGCCGTGGCGCGGCAGGGTTTCCTGGCCCAGGTCGAAGTCGAGCTTGAGCGGGACCGTGCGGCCGAAGTTCTCCGCGTCATCCAGGGTGAGCAGGGCCTCATCCGGCGCCTTCGGGTTGAAGGAGATCGAGCCGCGGAACTCGACCACATTGCCGGCCAGCGTGGTGATGCCGCGCGCCTTCTGAACGTCGAGCGCGTCAGAGACGCGGCGCACATCGGCAGGGGTCTTGATGCTGACTTTCGTCACATCGGCGGCGTCGGACGCGTTGATGAAGTTGATGACCGCGCTCTTCTCCCCGATGGAAAGGCTGGCGGGATCATAGAATCCGAACATGTGTGTCTCCGGTTTTTCTCGTCGAGCGCAGCCTGCTGGCCGCGGTCTATTTTTCGCATATCCCATTCTGCCCCGATACCCTGACAAAACCTATGAGAACCGAAAAATGTGGATAGCTTTTCTTAGCTGCTTTCGAGAGCCGGGGCCGCGGCGGGGCGCGCCGTCCATGTCTGCCGGATCATTTCGGCGTAGACCGGATCCGGGGAGGGGAGCCAGTCCTGATCCAGGCGGCGGCCGCCGCCGGTGCCGCTGCGCAGGTTGCGCTCGCCATAGACATGCAGCGTGCTCTTGGCGGTGTGGCCGGTCAGCGCCGCGGCCTCATGCGGCTCCATGGCCAGCTTGGCCCGTGTCGCGAAGGAGTGCCGGAAGGCATAGAGGTTCAGGTTCATGCCCTCGAAGAGCGGTTCCTGTTTGGCAATCCCCTCTGAGCCTTTAGATCTCAAGATCCTCAATCGACTTGCCAGCTTTCAATGCTTCGTGAACCCAAGCCGGTTTGCGCCCGCGGCCGCTCCATGTCTGGGATGCGTCTTCTGGATTGGCGTATTTAGCCGGAGCCTTTGTGTTGGACTTTCGGCTCTTGCCGCCATGAAGCGCAATCACTTCTTCGAAGGGCACCCCGTGTTTGTCGGCGATGGCCAGCATTTCAGAATAGGCGTTTTGCTTCGCTTCTTTTTCCACTTCAACTTTGCGGGCTTCGATTTCTTTGGCCAGGGCATTGAGTTCAGCTGCATTCAGTCCGTTCAGATCTATCGTCATGTCTCACCTGTGTTTTCGGTTTGAATTGGTCAAAGCAGATAAAGTTATTTGTGGCAAGTGGCAGGCTTTTGACCTGGATACTAATTCAATCAGAATTTGGTCGTTGTACTTAGCTATTGATTTCAGCCTCGAAGCCTTCAAGTGCGTGCAGGATTTCATCAAAGTCAGGGGCTTGTCCGATGATCATTTCCTGCATTCCAGCGTAGTCCTTGCGCAATGCAGCTGTGAGTTCTTGATTTGGTATCAATCGCAGCGTGCCCGGTTTGGCGTCTTGATAATTGGCCCAAGCTGCCTTGAAGAAGACCGACTTGTGATGCGCAACTTGATCCAGGAGATCAAGGCTGCTGAGCGCCCGGGACCTGGCCTCATGGCCGATAAGCTGAGCCATATCATAGTAATGACGAGACATGCGGTCAGCGAGTGGTTTGGCGGTATCCTGATGGTAGAGCATGTGCAAGATTGTTGCCTTTTCCCAGAAGGTGCGCTCGACACCTAGAACCTTCACTTCGATCTCGCCAGTCTCCAGCAGATCCGGAAAGGCCTGGTGCACGTATGGGGAAATCTTCCGGTCTTCGGCAGGCAGGTGGACACCCCGCGCACCAAATTCGAAGCGAACCGCAGGTTTAACGTAACTATCTGAGGAAGCTGCGATTGATGGGTAACTGAAAAGCAGTGTTTGCGCATCGCTGCGGTCAACCTGTAGTGAAAACTCCTGCTCCAAACCAGCATCAAATGCAGTTTTGATTTCATCAAGAAGATGCCCGGTGACCATTTTTTCGGCCGCATCCTGCAGTTCCTGAAGAAGCTGTTTTTGTTTTTTGCCGGATAGGTCAGGGTTTTCGGGATCCCGATCGCCGTCAAAGCCAAACCGTGTCCGGTCGAGGGACAGATCCACATCTTCGGAAAAGCGGTGGATTACGTCATATGCCTTGGAAAGGGAAGTTCCGCCTTTGAAGATCATATGATCTCCAAAGGTGGGAAGGGCGAACAACTGTTTGAGGGACCAGCAGACCCAGAAATCCTTCTCGACAATCGCCTTGGACAATCCAAGCTGCGCGGCGGCTTCCTGAAAGGCTTCGTCCCGGTTTTCAGGAGTGTCGTTTGCAAACTTCTCCATATTCTCAGGCCTGCGTGACGATCTGCTGAACGATAGGGTGCATCCAGGCGGGTACGTGCTTGCTTTGTTTGGAGAGCTGGGCCCTGTCACGGTCGTTCAGCGTCTGAGCCAGTTTATCGATAACGTGGTCATCGATCCGGTCTTTCCCGACATACCGCAGTGCCTGGAATACCGCGCCGGTCTTCTGGCCTGCTCCAACAAGGGTTTTGGAGCAAGCGTTCCGAAACTGGATCACTTGCCGCCCGATTGTCTTGGTGCGTGTTGGGCCATCGGTCAGATAAGTCGGCTTGGACGGCACCTGCGTGGAAAGGCCCAGCTGGTTGGCGGCCATGGCAGGGGAGGGTTGAAGGATCTGATTGTCCTTGCGTGCGATTGCCTTTGCAATGTCATCAGCAGATGGCGATAGCAAACCGAAGCGCTGGCTTTTCTTGGGGTAGTCGTAGAGTCCCCGGGTCAGGCGGCGGATTACACCCTGGCCAGCCAGCCGCGACAAAGCCTGGTCCACGCTCGCGCGGGATCCGATATCCAGAAAATCCGTCGGTGTGAAAATTGACCCGCGGCCTTTCCCGATGATGCGTTGTTTTATCTTGGACATGATCATGGCGTATCTCCTTGTCAGAAAATAGCATAGAAAATACTGACTGACAAGTTTTGCGGTGATCACGCTGGCAAGGCGCCTAGTTGTTGCAAGAAAACGGAAGGGCCAGTTTGCCCGGTTTCTGCGAAACCTGCTTTCCTTGTTTGTCTTGGGGTTCGGATTAGCCGAACGCCGCTGCGACGGATTGCTAGGGGGCTTTGCCCCCACACGCCCGAAACCGGAAACCGACGGGACCGAGTCCTCGGCTGCGCCTGCGGGCCGCACCACTCCCATCGGTTTCCGGTTGCAGTTGCTACCCCCCACGCTTCGCCAGCGGGTCAGGTTTTAGAGACGGCGCCCTTGCAGGGCTCTGCTCAAAACCAGAGCCAAAGGGGGCCTCCCGATGGCCATCACACAAAGGAGACGTTGGGTATGAATCTGTTTACAGAAGACCAATTTGAGAAACTGCTGCAGAATGGGGCAATTGCTGCACGGGAGAGGGCAGGGGAGATTGCTGAGGACATGTCGCGGCAGCCAGTGGTCAAGCTATTCACGCCCTGGGGCGCCGCAACGTGGTTAATCAGCGAGATTGATCCTGAAGACAGGTATCTCGCCTTCGGCCTGTGTGATCTGGGTATGGGCTGCCCGGAACTGGGTAGTATTTACATTCCGGAACTGGTGGCAGTCCGCGGTCCCTTTGGATTGAGGATCGAACGCGACCTATACTGGACACCGTCAAAACCGCTTGTGGACTACGCACGGGAGGCACGTCTTCACGGTGCCATCCAGGCGTAAACCGAACCTTGGCTTGCATGGGGTATGGGCCCGTCCTAACCGTGCTGCCACTACCTGTAATCGCCGGACGTAATCTCCCCAAAACCTTTTGGGGAAAGTTCAAGCGGCGTTGACACTACCCTATGAACTTTGGGGCGCACCGACTGGTTTAGGCCAGTCGGCACGCCCGCAGCAATGAAATTGAGAAATACTGGCGGTGCCAGGAGGACCCGAATTGGTCCGGTGCGCGCACCTTCTGTTGAGGATTAAGCCCAATGTCTGAACTTGTGAATTCTCTGCGCCAAACCTGGCGCTCTGCTCAGCTGTATATTGGTTTCCACCGGGACCAGAAAGGCGCGCGGCGCGCAGCCCCGAAAGTGTGGCCGCCGAAGAATGCCAGTGCGAGTATTCACAACGATCCAAGCGAGCAGGAAGCCTTTGTGGTGGTCAGAAGCGCAGAAGGAGACACGGACCAGGACGTGCAAATCAAGCTGCGCCAGGACAAGATTGTCCTGCGCCGCGATTTCGCGGATGCCTGGAACGGGGTTCTTGTGACGGATGAGTCAGTAACAGTCGCGGTGGCGGGCATTTCGATCCGGATCAGCCATGATGGATCTATCACCCGCGAAAGCAGCAGCGAGACCACCTGGGTGGAGGCAGACGGATCTGTGCTGAAGAAGACAGAGTTCGCGGAAGCCAGCATCTCCGCCGACGGAGTGGATCTGGCACGCCGCACTTCCGATAGCATCGCAGCTGTTGGCAAAGATGGCATCATCGCCAAAATGCGGTAGGGCGGGGAGTATCCCCGCAGCTTTGATATCTGCTCAAAAATGAGGGCAACTGGAAACAGCAGTTCCCGGCACCAGAGCCTCAACCGGGAGGATCGCAGGCGGCTGCAGTCCCGGCCGGATTTGTTGACCGGAAGCCTGTTACAGTCAGAGCCACCCCGGCATTGTCTGACGTCAGCACCCGTGGGACAGATTTGCGGATTTGAATAGCGGAGGATTTCTGGTTCATCTTATCGATTAGGAGATCGAGATGACTCAGAAGCCCAATACATCTAAAGCCGCTGCTGACAAGCTGGTTCAGAACATCCGTCGCAAGACCCGCCAAACCTACTCGGCGGAGGAAAAGATCCGCATTGTTTTGGCGGGTCTTCGAGGCGAGGAAAGCATTTCGGTTCTGTGCCGCCGTGAGGGCATTGCCGAGAGCCTGTATTACAGCTGGTCGAAGGAGTTCCTGGAAGCTGGCAAGCGCCGTTTGTCGGGCGATACAGCTCGTCAGGCCACCTCGCCGGAAGTGAAAGAACTTCGGTCTGAGTCTTTGGCCTTGAAAGAATGCGTGGCCGATCTCACCCTTGAAAACCGTTTGCTCAAAAAAAGCATGATCGGGGATGGGGCGACCGAGGAATGAGGTATCCCGCATCCGAGAAGATGGAAATTATTCGCACTGTTGAGGGATCACATCTGCCGACCAAGCAGACCCTCGACTTACTGGGGATACCCCGCACCACATTTTATCGCTGGTATGACCGTTACGTCGAAGGTGGGCTTGACGGCTTGTCAGATTGCTCGCCGCGTCCCGGGTCTGTCTGGAACCGCATTCCACAAGCCAGGCGGGACGATCTGATTGAGTTCGCGCTGGAACATGAGGCTCTGACCACGCGGGAACTGGCGGTCAAATACACCGATGAGAAGCGGTATTTTATATCTGAATCATCAGCATACCGCATTCTGAAAGCAGCCGACCTGATCACAGCACCCGATTATGTGGTGATCAAGGCCGCTGATGAGTTCACGGACAAAACCACGGCCATCAACGAGATGTGGCAGACCGATTTTACCTACTTCAAGATCATCGGCTGGGGTTGGTATTACCTCAGCACGATCCTTGATGATTACAGTCGTTACATCATCGCATGGAAGCTTTGCACAAACATGCGGGCTGATGACGTCACCGCCACGATCCAGCTCGCTTTGACGGCATCCGGCTGCGACCAGGCTGTCGTGCGCCACAAGCCACGTCTGCTCAGTGACAATGGATCGTGCTATATCTCGGGTGATTTGGCGGAATGGCTGGAGGATCAGAAAATGACGCATGTCCGCGGCGCACCGTTTCACCCTCAAACGCAGGGCAAGATCGAGCGATGGCATCAGACGATGAAAAACCGGGTGCTGTTGGAACATTACTATCTGCCTGGCGATCTCGAACGTCAGATCGGGGCCTTCGTCGATTACTACAACAACCAGCGCTACCACGAAAGTTTGAACAACGTCACGCCCGCCGATGTCTACTTCGGACGGGACAAAATCATTCTAAGGGAAAGGGAGAAAATCAAGAAACAAACTATCCGCCAACGCCGCTTGCAACATCAAAAACAAGCTGCATAATCAATCACACAAACGAACCAGAGCCTCCAAAACTCAAACCGCTCTGATGTCCCATTTTATTTGACGACGGACAGTCCGGGCCAGAACTTCAAGCTGCGAAAGGCTTTGGGATTTGGGCTTTTTCATGGTCGGCGGAACAGTGCGGACTTCGATACGGTGCTGGAACAGGTCGATGGAATTCTGGGCAAGTCTCGGGTTCGGTCTGGGCGGGCTGTGCGGCGGAGTGAATAGATGGCGGAGGCGGGTCATCCGGACCATCATCGCCGGGCGGCGTGCTCGCTGCCTTCGGCTGGAAGCTCTTCATCGACGCCCAGGCCTTGACCAGTGTGCCATCAACCGAGAAATTTTCGTCCGACAGGAGCGGCGCGACCTCGCGATGCGCGAGGATTGCCGCCATCACCTTGCGCGACATATCGGCGGTCAGGAGCCGGTCGCGGTTCTTGGTGAACACCGTCGGCACCCACACCGGATCGTCGATCTCGAGGCCCACGAATCAGCGGAACAGCAGGTTATACTGCATCTGTTCCATCAGCTGCCGCTCGGACCGGATCGAGAACAGGATCTGGATCAGGCTCGCGCGGATCAGCCGCTTCGGCGGGATCGAGGGGCGGCCGAAACCGGTGTAGAGCGCCTCGAATTCGGTATCCAGGCTGGCCAGCGCATCGTTGACCACCTGCCTGATCTTGCGGAGCGGGTGCCGCGCGGGGATGCGCTCTTCCAGATCGACATAGCTGAAAAGCGATCCGCTCGCTTCATCCGTCCTGCGCATCACCACCCCCCCGCCGAAGTTGCGCTGAGGGTGAATGATGTTCCTCAGCCGGCGTCGGGAGCCGACTTCTTCAGCAACCTGCTAATGCTGATTTCCCCGCGGGATCGCGCATTTTGTGATTGCAGCGGGGCTGCCTTCCTTCCAATCGCGGCGCGTTACCTTTCAGGCTTCCGCCTCAATCAGCAGCAACTCGGCGGTGATGCAGATGCGGTTTGCATGAGGGCGCAGAACGCCAGTCATGGGAGTTCCGTCGAACCCGACCGAAGCGGCATTCAGGGTGGCGCTGTCGCCAGCGACACAACTGGTGCGCAGAAGCACTTCGGTTGCGTAGCTGTCGAGCGTGCCGCTGGCGAAACGCGTGTGGACCAGACTGCCGATCCCTTCGATCCTAAGTGGCGCCATGCCCCGCGCGATCTGCGGCAGCAGGCTGTGCGGATCCTCGTTCGGACGCATGGTGCAGAGCAGGGCGGGGGCGCCTGCGCCGGCCTCGCCGCCAGTTGCTGCGGCAGGCGCAAAGAGGTCAAAGCCGGTTTCCGGATCCGGCGCCACATCCAGCGCGGCACCCGACAGGCCCCAGCCGGTTGCAATCACATCTTCGCGCAGCACCGAATCCGGTGCCAGGAGATGCCCCATGCGCAGATCCCCGCCCGGTGTGCGCCACAGCCCGTGGCAATGCAGAAAGGGGGCGCCTGCATTGCTGCCAAGATGCAGTCCGGCCTCCGAGGCGGCGGCATCCATCAACACATGGGGTTTGCTGTACCAAGCGGCACGGCCGTCGTCGGGGGCAGGCGCTGGGATGACATAGGTAAGCCGGGCAAACCGCGCAGGTGGCAGCCTAAGATAGCCCGCGGTAAACCCGGCTGCTGCAAATCCCTGTACCACCGCCTGGTCGAAAGGCAGCCCGGCCGCCAGCCGCAGTGTGACCGGCTGCGCCCGGCAGGGCAGGGCGGCATAGCGGTCTGCCGCACGGGGGCCTGGGTGTGCCAGCTCTTGCAGCGTGTTCATTGTGCCGGCGCCGGTTCGGGCAGGCTGCCGCGGGCAATCAGCTGTTCGCGGATCATCTTCTTTGTGATCTTGCCGTAGGCGCTTTTGGGTATTTCCTCCCAGAACACCGCATGGCGGGGCATTTTGTAGCGGGCGAGCCTGCCGTCAAGCCATTCCTGCAGCCCCTCGGCGGTGATGCTTGCGTCCGTGCGGGCGACGCAAACTGCGACACCGATTTCGCCCCAGACCGGATCCGGGATTCCCAGAACCGCTGCTTCGGACACTGCCGGGTGCTGCAGGATCTTTTCCTCGATCTCGCGCGGGTAGATGTTGGAACCGCCGGAGATATACATGTCGGAGGCTCGGCCGGTCAGGTAGACGAAGCCCTGGGCGTCCATATGGCCGAGGTCGCCGGTCAGGAACCAACCGTTGCGGAAGCTTTTGGCGTTGGCTTCGGGGTTGTTGAAATAGCCGACAAAGACGGCGGGGCCGATCACCGCGATCTCGCCGGTTTCGCCGGGCGCCACCTCGCGTCCCTCGCTGTCCTGGATCTGTACCTGCATGCCGGTGCGGGCAAAGCCGCAGCTGCCGATCCGCATGGCCGCATCATCGGCCGAATGATGGGCCGGGGGCAACACTGTGATGTTGCCGGTCACCTCGCCCAGGCCGAAATACTGCACCAGCTTGGGGCCCAGCACCTGAAGCGCCCGGACCTGGTCGGCGCGGTACATTGGGGCGCCGGCATAGATCATGTAGCGCAGGCTGGAATGGTCGTGCTGATGCACCGACGGGTGTTCCACCAGCAGCTTGACGATGGTCGGCACGGTGAACAGGTTGCTGACGTTCCATTTTGCCACCAGTCCCCAGATCTCGTCCGGGTCGAACTTCGCCCCGGCGGGCAGGATCGTTTTGGCGCCATGAGCGACCTGCGCCAGCTGGTGGATGCCGGCGCCGTGGCTGAGCGGCGCCACCACGATTGAGGCGTCTTCGGGGCCCGTACCTGGCATCAGGTCGCAGAGGTGGTTGGTCACGACAAAGGCGAGCTGGCCATGCGTCAGCACCGCTGCCTTGGGCCGCCCGGTGGTGCCGGAGGTGAAAAAGAACCAGCAGGGATCGTCCCGGTCCACCGCCACCGCGGTCTGCGTCTGGCCGCGGTATTCCGCCACCAACGTCTCGTAGCTGTCTCCAAGACCTTCACCGATGCCGATGGTAAAGCGCAGCCGCTTGCAGGCCGCTGCATGACCGGGGAACTCGGCACCGCACAGCATGCCCTTGGCACCGGAACTTTCGGCCAGATAGGCTAGTTCATCCGGCGATTGGCGGAAGTTGGCTGGCACCCAGATCGCGCCGATACGCCAGCAGGCGAACATCGCCTCGAACATTTGGTTGTTGTTGGCCGACTGCACCAGCAGGCGGTCGCCCTTGCCGAGCCCGAAGCGGTCCGACAGGGCGGCGGCAAAGGCAGCGGAGCGAGCCTCCATTTCGGCCCAGCTCCAGGTCCGGTCGCCCCAGACAAAGCCGGTTTCATCGGAGTGGCGGCGGGCGCTTTCGGTCAACAGATGGGACAGGTTCATCACCCGGGAGGAAACCGGGGTGATGGCTTGGGGCAGGCTGGTGCTCATTTTACCCGCTCCAGGATCGATACATAATTGGCGACCGCGGCGCCGCCCATGTTGAACACGCCGGCAATTTCGGCGCCGGGGATCTGCATGTCTTCGGCCTCCTCCATCAGCTGCATTGCTGCCATCACATGCATCGACACGCCAGTGGCGCCGATCGGGTGGCCCTTGGATTTAAGCCCGCCGGAAGCATTAACCGGCAGCTTGCCGTCCTTGGCGGTGATGCCGTCGCGGATCACCCGGCCGCCCTGGCCGCGTTCGGCCAGGCCCATTGCCTCGTATTCGAGCATCTCGGCGATGGTGAAGCAGTCGTGGGTCTCCACTAGCGACAGGTCATCAAGGGTCAGTCCGGAGTGGTCGAAGGCGGCAGCCCAGGCGCGGCGGGCGCCGGCGAATTCCAGCACGTCGCGGCGCGACAGCGCCATGATCTCATTGGCGTGGGTGCGGGCGCGGAAGGCGATGGCGCGCTGCATGCCGGCCGCGGTTTCCGGGTCTGCCAGCACCAGTACCGCCGCTCCGTCGGAGACCAGCGAGCAGTCGGTGCGCCGCAGCGGGCCTGCGACCAGCGGATTCTTGTCGGATACAGTGTTGCAGAAGGCGGTGCCGAAATCCTTGCGCATATGAGCCAGTGGGTTGGCCATGCCATTGGCGTGGTTCTTGGCGGCGATCATCGCAAGTTCTTCGCTCTTGTCGCCATAGCGCTGGAAATAGCCGGCCGCGATCTGGCCGAACAGCCCGGCAAAGCCACCGTCTGTTTCCGCCTCTTCATTTCGGTAGCAAGCGCCCAGAAGGATGTCTCCGACCTTGGGCGTGGGGGTGGCGGTCATCTTTTCCGCACCCACCACCAGCGCGATCCGGCCCCGGCCCGCGGCGATGAAATCCAGCGCCCCGTGCAGCGCCGCCGAACCGGTGGCGCAGGCGTTTTCAAAACGGGTGGCGGGGGTGTGGGCAAAACGCTCGTCGCCCATTGCCACCAGCGCGGCCTGGAAATCCTGCTGCGAGAAGCCATTGTTGAACACCCCGGCAAAGATGCCGTCGACGTCCTGCGGCGCGATGCCTGCGTGCTCCAGCGCCTCGGTGACAGCAGCGGCCATCAGCTCTTCCGTGCCGGGTAGCGTAGATTTGCCGAACGGCGTATGCCCCCATCCGATGATCTGTGCTTCGCTCATAGTGTCCTCCTCAGGTGGGGGTGCGCGCGGCATAGAGCTGCGCGAGTTTCGTTTCGATGCTTTGGGCCGCCTCCTGCAGCCGCGCCGCCAGTTCGGCCCGCCGCGGCGGCTGCATCCGGCTTTCGATGGCGGCCAGCGACAG
>NZ_JAXMOX010000150.1:0-12011 GCF_034669605.1 Leisingera sp. | reverse complement strand
GTTCGCGGGTGTTGGCGAACGGACCCGTGAAGGCAACGACCTGTACTGGGAAATGATCGAATCCAACGTGATCAAGCCGGACAACCTGGAAGAATCCCAGGTGGCCCTGGTCTACGGTCAGATGAAAGAGCCTCCGGGAGCCCGTGCCCGTGTTGCGCTGACCGGCCTGACCCTGGCCGAGCAGTTCCGCGACCAGTCCGGCACCGATGTTCTGTTCTTCGTGGACAACATCTTCCGCTTCACCCAGGCCGGTTCGGAAGTGTCCGCTCTCTTGGGCCGTATCCCCTCCGCTGTGGGCTACCAGCCGACGCTGGCAACCGACATGGGTGCGATGCAGGAACGCATCACCTCCACCAAGAACGGCTCGATCACCTCGATCCAGGCGGTCTACGTGCCCGCGGACGACCTTACCGACCCGGCTCCGGCAACCACCTTTGCCCACCTGGACGCAACCACCGTTCTGAACCGTGCGATCTCGGAACTCGGCATCTACCCCGCTGTGGACCCGCTGGACTCCTCGTCGCGCCTGATGGACCCGCAGATCGTTGGCGAAGAGCACTATAAAGTGGCCTCCGACGTTCAGCAGATCCTGCAGCGCTACAAGTCGCTGCAGGACATCATCGCGATCCTCGGCATGGACGAACTGTCGGAAGAGGACAAGCTGACCGTTGCGCGTGCGCGTAAGATCCAGCGTTTCCTCAGCCAGCCGTTCGACGTGGCAAAGGTCTTCACCGGCTCTGACGGTGTGCAGGTTCCGCTGGAAGACACCATCTCGTCGTTCAAGGCCGTTGTGGCCGGCGAATACGACCACCTTCCCGAAGGCGCCTTCTACATGGTCGGCGGCATCGAAGAAGTGAAGGCAAAAGCCGAGAAGATGGCTGCGGAAGCCGCCTAAGACTGGATTTTCCCCTGCGCCCCGGCGGTGCAGGGGAACCCTGAAAGGAGGCCCCAATGGCACAAACGATGCAATTCGACCTCGTGAGCCCCGAGCGGAGCCTTGCTTCGCTGCAGGCCAGCGCGGTCCAGATCCCCGGTGCGGAAGGCGACATGACGGCGATGCCCGCCCATGCGCCCACCATCACCACCCTGCGCCCCGGCGTGCTGAAGGTCGAAAGCCCGGACGGCAACTCGGAGTATGTGGTCACCGGCGGCTTTGCTGAAATCGGCGGCGACAGCCTGTCGGTTCTGGCCGAGCACGCGATCCCGATGGCCGAGATGACGCGCGAGCAGATGGACGCGCTGATCGAAGACGCCCGCGAGACGTACAAGACCGCAAAAGAGGAAGACCAGCCGCACGGGCTGGTCGAGGACGCAGCCAAGCTGCTCGCCGACATGGAAGCCCTGGGCACCCATATGTCCCTCTGATCCAAACGCGGATTGGACGATTTTGAAACCGGCTCCCTTCTGGGGGCCGGTTTTTTCGTCGGGGAAGGCTGTTTGACGAGGCTTGCCTGCAGCGGCAAATCGCCCGCTGGAAGGGTATTTTCACCGAGCTGCCCTTTGAAGAATGATTTGGCCCGCTGTCCGCACTGCGGACAAAGGTTGAATTCGCCGCGGTTGCTCCAATGACCGCTTTCAGTTGTTGGCCTGCGCTAAAGATCACCTGTTGGAAAGCGTGTCTTGCCAAAGTCATCCGATGAAACTACATGCGTGGCATGTTATGTTATTACATTCGAATCACTAGAAAACTGGAGTCCCTGGATGCCCTGCAAAACCCTCAAACGAACGGCCATCACCGCAATCAGTGTGTTGATGACCGTTTCGGCTCCGGCCATTGCCCAAACAGCAAACCACGCCACATCCAGCGTCGTTAATCATAAGGAGCACGCGCATGAACCGGTTCTTGTAAACGAAGCGGACGTTCAAGCCCGCGAGCTGTCTGATTGGGAGGCCGACTGGCAATCGGTTTATCCATTTTTGCAAGACGGCACTCTGGACGCCGTGCTGGCGCATAAAGCCGAAGATGCGGAACGCACCGTCGAGGAATTCCGCGCCTATTATGACGCAGGCTACGCGACCGATGTAGGCCGCATTCTGATCGACGGTTCCAAGGTGACCTTCTTCCGGGATGGCCTGCCCGTTCAGGGGCTATACGAAAACGACGGCTATGAAATTCTAACCTATGAGTCCGGCAACCAAGGTGTGCGTTACATCTTTGAAAAGTCAGGTGGTGACGCAAAAGCACCGCAGTTCATCCAGTTCAGTGACCATATAACCGTGCCGGCAAAGGCGGAGCATTTTCATCTGTACTGGGGCGACGACCGCGCAGAACTGCTGAAGGAAGTCACCAATTGGCCCACATATTTCCCGGCCAATATGACTGGTGCCGAGATCGCAGCAAATATGCTCGCGCATTAAATCCGGTCGCTTCCCCATGCCAAAGCGGCAGGCCTGCGACAAAAGCAAGCCTGCCGCTCCGCTTCAGACAATCCTTTAGTCCAAGGCCGCTCCAGAATGAACACTCCCGCGATAAACACAGACACACGCCTTCCCGTCACTGTCCTCTCAGGCTTTCTGGGAGCAGGGAAAACCACCCTTCTGAATGAAGTCTTGCAAAACCGTGATGGCCGCCGCGTTGCGGTCATTGTAAATGATATGTCCGAGGTCAACATCGACGCCGGCATCATTCGCGACGGCGATGCAAACCTCAGCCACACGGAAGAAACGCTGGTTGAAATGACAAACGGCTGCATCTGCTGCACCCTTCGCGACGATCTGTTGCAAGAGGTCAGCCGTCTCGCCGCAGAAGGCCGCTTTGACTATCTTCTCATCGAATCCACGGGCATTTCGGAACCATTGCCAGTTGCGGCGACTTTTGACTTTCGCGATGAGAATGGCGTCAGCCTTTCGGATGTTGCGCGGCTCGACACGATGGTGACCGTGGTCGATACAGTCAATTTATTGAAAGACTACGCCAGCCACGATTTTCTCAGGGATCGTGGCGAGGTGATGGGCGAGAACGATGACCGCACGCTCGTGAACTTGCTGGTCGACCAGATAGAGTTTGCCGACGTTGTAATCCTGAACAAAGCGAATGATGCCGGGCCTGCAAACGTAGAAGCCGCTCGCATGATAGTTGTGGCATTGAATCCGGATGCGCAAATAATCGAGGCTGACTACGGGAAAGTGCCTCATGACCGAATATTTGATACGCGCCTGTTTGATTTTGAAAAAGCGCACGAAAATCCGCTTTGGGCAAAAGAGCTTTACGGATTTTCGGATCACATCCCTGAAACTGAAGAATATGGGATTTCGTCGTTTGTGTATTGCGCAAGACGGCCTTTTGCCCCTCAGAAAGTGAGCGACGTGCTGTCTGGCCCCTTGCCCGGCGTCATACGTGCCAAGGGGCATTTTTGGATAGCGACGCGACCCGATTGGGTGGCTGAATTTTCGCTTGCAGGCGCATTGAGCAGTGTCAAACCTATGGGCATCTGGTGGGCAACCGTTCCCGAAGATCGACGCCCGGCAAGCCCGCAGGCAACAGAGTATTTAGAGCACCACTGGCAGGAGCCCTTCGGGGACCGGCGCCAAGAATTGGTGTTTATCGGTTCGGGCATGGACAAGGCAGCGATAACAGCGGCGTTGGATGCGGCCCTTGTTGAAGATGCGCATGCATTTACGCCCGACGCTTGGGCCAGCTTGCCCGACCCGTTTCCGCATTGGCGGCGCGCGCCTGTATGATCAGCGCAGCGAGGCGGAAAGGTTTTGTGACACGGCGCGGCAGCAATGCGCGGACGAGCTTGCCCCGGTCAAAACAAAGCGGAAATCCGATGGCGGCCTTTGACCAGTTGCCAGCGGATCTCCGCGAATGGCTCAGGCAAGCTGCGCTGCCGTGGTCACCTCGTTCGGCGCTGCGGGTTTGGCGGTCTGCACTAAAAAAACACGGAGGCGACCGGACTGCTGCCTGCGCTTACCTCAGCCAAGTGGAACTTAAAAATCTCAAGCAAGAAGCTGGACGGATTTGGGGTGCCGAATAAAAAATCCTAAAAAGGGGACTTTGGCCACTTATCAGGAAATCAGCAAGGTGGGCTCACGCACTAAATCGCTCCGCGATATGGGCGCCTGTGGCTGGCGGTGCGGGAAACCGGGATTTGTTTTGCGGATTTCGATGACGGCTGCGTGCTGTCGGGCGCGGTGATTTAGCCTCGGTTGACAGAGGGTTTCCGATGACCGTTCAGCAGTCCGCATCGGCGGCACCCCTTCGCGCCCGGATGATTGCCGATATACCGGCGCGCAATCCGGGGCCGGCGCTTCAAACCAGCCACTTGCGGGCCAGCAAGCGGTTTGCAGCCTGGCTCGGACGATCCCCCCGGGACCGCGGTACCCGGCGATGTGCGGGGCTTCCAGCGGCAACTGATGGAAAGCGGCACCAGCAACTGTACCCGCGATCAGACCATGACCGGGGTGAAGTTTCTGTTCCGGGTGACGCTGCGGCGGATGAACTCGCCGGTTCCTGATCCATGCCCTGCCCAAGGGGCAGCAACGCATCCGCCCCTACGGCGTCTTCGCGAATCGCAACCGTGCCGCCAATATCGCCAGGATCAGGGACCTGCTCGGGGCAGGCAGCTTCGGCATGGGTTTTGTGAGCCTTGATGGGCATGCGCCGCGCCGAGCGCGGTCCGCCCAACCTGCAGAACAAGTACCAAGGCCATCAACCGCTTCAAATCCCCATAGAGCCAGCTGATCCGCCCACTTCCAACCCCGCGATTTCCCGCTTGCGTGTTTCTCCGACGCCAGGCAATGCCGCGCATCATTCAAACATCGCGCGCGGCGTCCGAGAAACCTGCATCAAGCAGCCCCTCTCCGGAACCGCGGCGAACGGCACCGGTCTCATCGCTGGCCTCATCGCCGGCCTGCCCGCTGGCGCATGATGTCAGCAGGCCGGCATTCACTTCACAAGATCTGCCCCCGGCCTGCGGATCATTAACGCTATTCTCACAACTTTTCGAAAAATTGCCCGGCATGACAACGTCCCAAACTACAGGAGTCGCCGTGACCGATTGGACTTCCGGCTACGTCGCCGGCATTGACTACACCCATGACTTCCACAGCCAGCTGACGCCGGCCTTGCTGGGCTTCGGCGCGATGAGCCAGGGCCACCGGCACGCTCTGGACGGTGGCCGCATCAGCTATTGCGAGCTGGGCTGCGGTCAGGGGTTTTCCGCCAATCTTCTGGCCGCGGCCAACCCGCATATCGACTTTCACGCGATGGACTTCAGCCCTTCGCATATCGCCGGCGCCCGGGAGCTGGCGCAGGAGGCGGCGCTGGAAAACGTGCATTTCCACGAACGCTGCTTTGCCGGTTTCGACGCCGCGCCGGGGCTGCCCCAGGTCTTTGACATCATCGCGCTGCATGGTGTGTTCAGCTGGGTGTCGGAGGAAAACCGCCAGCATATCACCCGCTTCATCGCCAAGCGGCTGAAGCCGGGCGGGCTGGTCTATGTCAGCTATAACGCGATGCCCGGCTGGGCTGCAGCCATGCCCTTGCGCCGGCTTCTTGCCGCCCGGGCAGAAAAGGGCAGCGGGGCGCTGACAGACCGGATCGGCGAGGCGACGGCCTTGGCCCGTCAGCTGGGCGCAGCGGGGGCGGCGTATTTTGCCAGGAATCCGGCGGCCGCCAAGCGCCTGGAGCAGATGAAATCGATGCCGGCCAATTATCTGGCGCATGAGTATTTCAACAAGGACTGGCCCCCTTTCTACTTCGAGGATCTGGCGGGCGAACTGGCCGGGGCCAAATTGATTTTTGCAGGGTCGGTGCATCCGCTGGACAATCTGGACTGCATCCGCTTCACGCCGGAACAGCAGGCCCTGCTCGACAGCGAGGGCGATCCCGACCGCCGCGAAGGGCTGCGCGATCTGCTGCTGAACGAGCATTTCCGCACCGATATCTTTGTGAAGGGCAAACTGGCGCATACCCCGCGCGGCGGGATCGGCGCCTGGTTCGCGACGCCCTTTGCCCTCAGCCGCCCCTACAGCGGCGGCGTGCTGAAATTACAGCACCGGGGTAAAGAGGTGCCGCTGGAACAGGATCATTACGCGCCCGTTCTGAAGGCGCTGGCCAAGGGGCCGGCAACCGTGCGCAGCCTGCTGGATCAGGGGGTGTTTGGCGCCATGGACTGGGGCAGCATCTCCCGGATGCTGACGGTCCTCGCCGGTACCGGATGCATCACCCCCTGCCTGCCGCAGGAGGGGCTGGCCCAGCGGGCGGCTGCTTGCCGCGCCTTCAACCTGGCGGTCTGCAAGCGGGCCGAGGACAGCGGCACATTGCGCTTTCTGGCCTCCCCGGTCACCGGCGGCGGGGTTGAGGCGGACCGGTTCGAGCAGCTGTTCCTGCTGGCCCGCAGCGAAGGCCATGAGACGCCTGCCGATTGGGCGGCGCTGGCCTGGCGCATTCTGGCGCCGCAGGGCCAGCGGCTGCAGCACGACGGCCGGGTGCTGGAGACCGAGGAGGAAAACCTTGCCCTGCTGGGGGCCAGGGCGGGCAATTTCGCCGCCCGCCGCCTGCCGCTGTTCCTAAAGCTGGGGCTGACGCTGGAAGACACCCGGCAGGACCAGGCGCAGATCCCGGCCCCGGACCAGGCCCGGGGCGCCGCGGCGTGATCCCGCTGCGGCCGGGGGCGGCGTCCGGCCGGCCCCGGCCGCAGGGGAAAACTCTGTCCTTGCGCCGCCGCATTAGCAATTTGAAAAGCTGTGCCGCTTAAACAGAAGCGGCCCCATACACTCACTGACAGGAATTCGCTCGTGTCCTTTGAAGACCGCACGCTGGCTGCCCGAACGACGGGCAGGGAATCGGCTTTTGCCCTCGACGAGGTGTTTTTCTCCCGCACTGACACCCGTGGTGTGATCCAGGCCGGCAATGCGGTGTTCAGCCGTGTCGCCAAACACCCGCTGGAGGATCTGCTGGGCGCGCCGCACAAGGTGATCCGCCATCCGGACATGCCGCGCGCGGTGTTCCAGCTCTTGTGGGACAGGATCAAGGACGGCGGCACCGTTGGCGCCTATGTCAAGAACCGGGCCAGCGATGGCAGCTATTACTGGGTCTTTGCGGTCGTCACCCCCTGCGAAAACGGCTACCTGTCGGCGCGGATCAAGCCCACCAGCCCGCTGCTCAGGACCGTCGAGCAGGAATACGCGCTGCTGCGCCAGGCGGAGCGCGGCGACGGACTGGCCCCTGAAGACAGCGCCGCGCTGCTGCTGGCGCGGCTTCAGCAGCTTGGCTTTGCCACCTACAACGACTTTGCCGGCCATGCCCTGGCGGAAGAGCTCATGGCCCGCGATGCAGGCCTGAAGCGCCCCGCGGACGCCCGCCTGGCGGAACGCCGGGCGATGCATTCCGCAGCCGGGGATCTGCTGCAGGAAACCGAGGCGCTGGTGCAGGAATTCGAATCGATGCGCACCATCCCGCACAACCTGCGGGTCATTGCCTCGCGGATCGAACCGGCCGGCGGGCCGGTCACCGTTCTGTCCGAGAACTACAACGCGATGTCGCGCGACATGTCCAATTGGTTCGAGGCCCATGTCTGGGGAAAGAACAGCAATTTCCGCGCCATCAATGGCACCGTCACGGCAGCCATCTTTGTCGAAGGGCTGGCGCGGATCCTCACCGAATGCGGCCGTCAGCTCAATCAGGAAGACGGCGCCGCAGCCATTGATATCAATCGTGAACAGGCGATTCTGGCGCAGCTCAGCGAAGATCAGTTCACCAAGGCCAGGGCCAGCCTGCAGGATGTCCGGTTCGAGGCCGGCCGCATTATGAAGGCCTGCATGACCCTGCACCGCCACTTCATGGCGCTGACAACAACCCGGGTGCTGTGCAAGATCGAATGCGCCCGGCTGGGCAGTGCCGGTGAATCTCTGAACACGATCATTGATGAGCTGGGCCGGTTCCAGGACCGGATTTCCGCCCGGCTGGAAAAGATCACGGAGCTCAGCACCGCCCTCGCATCCGAGGAGAAATAGCCCGCGCTCCGGGGTGTTTCTCTGCCGCTGTTCCGGTCCAGCTTTTGCGAAACGCGGCAGGCGGCTGCCGGTCGCGCTTCTTGAACCGGATCGGCAGCTGCGTGGCGCTGCTGAAACCGGTGGCGGCTTAAATCCCGGCCACCGTCATGTTGGTTTCATTCAGCAGCGCCAGGCCGGTGATGATGCGATGCCTTCGGCGCAGGCCACCGGCGCGCTGTTCCGTCAGGCGGTCAGCATGGCCACTGGCTCGCCGCTGTCTTCCCAGGCGGTGATTTCGTCTTCGCTTGCCTTGGGCGAAAACAGCCCGGTCATCGCATAGAAGATGCCGATCAGCGGCGACAGCCAGCAGGCAAAGGCCAGCGGGATGTACAGCAGGTTTTCAAAATTGCCATCGGAAATCCCCAGCGCCAGCGCCGAGATCACAAAGGCGCCGCCCGCGTTCCAGGGGATCAGCGGCGACACCAGCGTGCCGCCTTCTTCGATCGCGCGCGACAGGTTCAGCGGCGAATACTTCATGCCGCGGTAAACCGGCGCATACATCCGGCCGGGCAGGGCAATCGACAGGTAGGGGTCGCCCGCCACGGTGTTGGTCGCAACCGATGTCAGGATCGCCGAGGCCTGAATGCCGGCAAAGCTTTTGACCCGCGCAATGATCACCTCGATGATCGCCTGCAGGCAGCCGGTGCGCTCCAGCGCGCCGCCGAACCCCAGCGCCAGCAGCACCAGCGAGATGGTCCACATCATCGACTGGATGCCGCCGCGGTTCAGCAGCGGGTCGATTTCCGGCACGCCGGTTTCAATCGCATAGCCGCTGTTGGCAAAGGTGAAGGTCTCATGCAGGCCCGCGCCCTGGCACGCCACCGCCAGGATGCCGCCGGCCAGAGCACCGGCAAACAGCGACGGGATGGGGGGCTGCTTCTTCACCGCCAGCGCGATGACCAAGACGGGCGGCAGCAGCATCAGCGGCGAGATCCAGAACGCGCCGTCCAGCGCCTCGGTGATCGCGTCGATCCGTTCAAACGACACTTGCGAGGTGTCGATCAGGGTGAATCCGGCAACCAGATAGACCGCCAGCGCGATCAGCATCGACGGCACCGTGGTCGGCAGCATATTGCGGATGTGGTCGAACAGGTTGGTGCCGGTCACCGCAGGCGCCAGGTTGGTGGTGTCCGACAGGGGCGAGATCTTGTCACCGAAAAACGCGCCCGAAACCACCGCACCGGCGGTCCAGTACATCGGAATGCCAAAGCCCGCGCCGATGCCCATCAGCGCCAGTCCGACGGTGCCCACCGTGCCCCAGGAGGTGCCCAGCGACACCGACACGACCGCGCACAGCACCATGCCCGCGGCCAGGAACAGCTCCGGCGACAGGATTTTCAGCCCGTAGTAGATCAGCGTCGGCACCGTGCCGCTGGCAATCCAGATGCCGACAATCATGCCGACGTTGATCAGGATCGCCAGGGAGGGCAGCGAAATGGTCACGACATGGAACACGCCTTCTTCGATATTGCCCCACTTATGGCCCAGTTTCAGGCCGACCAGCGCGGTGATGGCGATGCCGATGGCCAGCGGAATATGCGGGGTGAAATCGCCGAAATAAAACAGCTGGACGCCCAGAACACCCAGTGTCAGCACGATGGGCAGCAGCGCCATCGCCAAGCCGGGCTTCACGATGTTCGGATCATTTGGTGACACGGATATCTCCTTGGTTCGGTCAAATCGCCTGTCAAAGGCGGATGCGGACACACAGCAGAAATCGGCCCCGGGGTCGCGCCGGAACCGCGCCGGAATGCACGGCGTTTGCGACAATCAGGGAGTTTTTCCCCAATCGGGGATCTGCGGCTCTTCGGGGGGAAATTCCCGTTCCCGGTGTTGCGGCCGCCAGGGTTTCTGTCCGGCCTGGGCGGGGGCAGACCAGCCGCGCTTTGCGCAAAAGCAACAGCCGCCGGGTCTTTGCGGCTGGTTTCTGGATAATCCTGATGTATGGCGTAGTTTGAACGGCACGCCAATCGCTTGGGAACCGGAATGAACAGACTGCGCAACCCCCGCACCGGGGTCGATCAGGGCGATACCGAGGTGTTTTCGGATTTCGAAGACGGCGGCGAGATGTGGACCGGCTCCGGCCCGCGTGAGCGGCGCCGCGCCGTGAGTTTCACAGTGGCCTTTGCCCGCCCGCCGGCCGTGCATGTGTCGCCATCGCTGTGGGATATGGACACCTCCGCCGCGATCCGGGCCGAGCTGGTGGCGGAAAACATTACCTGCGAAGGGTTTGAAATCGTCTTCCGCACCTGGGCTGACAGCCGCGCCGCCCGCCTGCGCGCGGGCTGGCTGGCCATTGGCGACCTGCCCCATGCCGATGACTGGGACGTCGATTAGGGCGCGGCGCTAGACCTTGGCGGTCAGGGTTCCGGCCTGCAGCAGTTTTTGAAACCTGGGGCACTCCAGATGGCTGGGCGCCGGGCAGTCTGCCACATGGCGCAGCGCATCGCGCAGGGCCGACAGCTCGCGGATCTGCGCCTCCAGCGCATCGGCGCGGGCGTGCAGCTGGCTGCGCGGCAGATCCGGCTGGCCCTCCTTGCCGAACAGGCCCGCAATTTCCTGCAGCGAAAACCCGGCCGCCTTGCCCAGCGTGATCAGCGACAGCTGCAGCAGCGTCTCCCGCCCGAACTGCCGCCGCAGCCCCTTGCGCCCGGCAGAGGTGATCAGCCCGATTTCCTCGTAGTACCGCAGTGCCGAGGGGGCCACGCCGGAACGCTCCGCGACCTCGCCGATATCCAGAAGTTTCATGTTCGACCTCAAGCCGCCTTGAACAGGCAGGCTGCCAGACCTGCGCCGGCAGGGCAAGAAGGTTTCTGCCCAGACCGTCCGGCTGGCGCTCTGAAACCGCGCAACACGCCTTGCAGCCTTGGCGCTTGGTTCAATGGAACGCCAAGGCAGCCGCCAACGCAGATTGCGGCACCCGGGCGGCAAACCGGTCTTGACTTCAAGTTGAGTTGAAGTTGTACGCCAGCTCCGGACTCAATGTGCGAACAAAGGAAAAGGCAGAATGTGCTATGATAGATGAACTCATTTTCAAGGCGGTCCTGGCCGGGACCGGGGCAACGGTTTTCATGGACTTGGTTGCACTGGCCCAGAAACGGCTTTTGTCCATGCGGTCTCTGGACTATGCGATGGTCGGCCGGTGGCTTGGCCATGCCGTCCGGGGGCGCTTCATTCACCGGCCCATCACGGCGAGCCGGCCGGTTCCCGGCGAGCGGCTGATCGGCTGGACCGCGCATTACCTGACCGGCATCCTGTTTGCAGCGGCATTTCTGGCGGCGATCGGGGAGGAGTGGCTTAATAACCCCAGCCTTTGGCCGGCGCTGGCGTTTGGCGCCCTGACAGTGTGCGCGCCATTCCTGATCCTTCAACCTGGCCTTGGGGCAGGGATCGCTGCGCGACGGACACCGGCGCCGAACATGGCCCGGCTGAAAAGCCTGGCGGCGCATCTCACCTTCGGAGCCGGGCTTTGGGTGTCGGCGCACAGCCTTTCACTGCTGTAGCGCCTGCCTGCGGCTGCCCCGCTGCAGATACGGAAACAGATCCGGAAAAGACAAAAAGCCCCGCAATCGCGGGGCTTTCATCACGTCCGGACACCAGCCGCCTCAGCTGCCGTTAAAGGTCAGGCTCTCGTAGATCGGCACCAGGGTTTTGTCCTCGAACAGCGACGACACCGATGTGCCGTGCCAGATGTTCAGGATCGCCTGGGTGAACAGCGGCGCGGTCGGCAGGATGCGGATGTTGGGCGCGGCAGCGACGGCGTCGGTCGGCTGGATCGAATCGGTCAGCACCAGCGATTTCATCACCGAATTGGTGACCCGCTCCACCGCCGGGCCGCTCATCACGCCGTGGGTGATATAGGCGTGCACCTCCTTGGCACCGTTGTCCAGCAGCACCTGCGCCGCCTTGCACAGCGTGCCGGCGGTGTCGCACATGTCGTCGATGATCAGGCAGATCTTGTCCTTCACATCGCCGATCACGGTCATCTCGGCCACTTCGCCGGCCTAGATCGG
>NZ_JAXMOX010000149.1:0-12087 GCF_034669605.1 Leisingera sp. | reverse complement strand
CGGACCAACAGACGGGCAGCCAGGCGGCAAATGGGGGGGGCGCATTCAAAGGGGATGGCGGCGAATCCGGCCAGCCGCTGCAGAACCAGACCCGAACCAAAGCCGAGAGAGCGGAATCTGAACCTGCAGCCGCTGTTTCCGACACCGGCGGGGCTGAGGCTGAATCTGCTGAAACAGTGGCTTCAGAAGGCCAGGTTCCAGATGAAGATCTGCAAGTAAATATCGGAATTAAAATAGAAAATGAAATTTCTACGGGTCAAGCGCCCGAAACAGCGGCGCGGCCGGAACGGATTGCTTTGGCAGACGCAGTTGATGAGGCGCCAACGTCCACGGTAGATACCTTTGTTCTGGCCCCCCCCGAACTGGATCTGGTGCGGATAGACAATGAAGGCGCCACAGTGATTGCCGGACGCGCGCAGGCAGGGGTGCGTATATCGGTATTGCTGGACGGCGAAGTGTTGGAACAACTGGAAGTACCGACGGGCGGTGAATTTGTTTCTTTGACCACGATTGCGCCAAGCACCGATGCACGGGTGGTGTCGCTTCTGGCCGAACATAACGGCCGGAAGAAAGTCTCGGGGGCGTCTTTTATCCTGGCGCCGGTCAGTCAGGCAGCAGTGCTCAAATCTGCAGAGGTTGCCGTGGCGGAACAATCTGCAATCGAAACAGCATCAGCGGCTCTGGATCCAGCCGCTGACTCGGTTACAGGAATGGCGGACCCAAGCAATGGTGATGACAGCACCGGTCAGACGGCGGGCACCTTCGCAGCAGGGGCTCCGGCAGCGTCAACGGACCCGGCAACTGCCGGCGAACCGGAAACACCGCAGGGGCAGGCTATGGCCGTTCTGCGGGCAGATGCGGAGGGGATTGAGGTTGTGCAGCCCGCAAGTCCCGCCGATCCGGAGCTGAATGACGAAGTGGCATTGGATTCAATCAGCTACAATGGCAGCGGCGGGGTCGAGCTGTCAGGCCGGGCGCAGCCGCAGTCGCAGGTGCGGGTCTATGTTGACAACCGGCCTGTGGCAGAGCTGGACGCCGCGGCAGACGGGCGCTGGAGCGGCCGGCTGGAAGATGTGGCACCTGGCATTTATACCCTGCGCCTGGATGAGATCGAAGCGGGAACCGGAGCTGTGGTCAGCCGTCTGGAAACCCCGTTCAAACGCGAACCTCCCGGGACGCTGCTGCAGCCTGCGGAGGAGGCAACGCCGGATCAGCCGGTGCCATTGGTACGGGCAGTAACGGTGCAGAAGGGCGATACGCTCTGGGCAATCTCCCGACAGAAATACGGCAGCGGCTTTTTGTACCTCCGGGTCTTTGAGGCCAATCGCGGTGCGATCCGCGATCCGGACCTGATTTATCCGGGGCAAGTCTTTACTGTACCGGAGTAACAGCAAAGAACCCCGCCCCTGGGGTGCGTTTTTCCTGTTTGCCCCTCGCAAAACCGTGAACAGGTGAATATCTGAGGGGGTCAAGCCAGGAACCACCATGACCCAGACAGACCAGGCCGCCGTGCCGCCGCCAGCCCTCACCGCCGAAGACGAACGCCGGTCCGGCCTGCGCACACTGCGCAAGGTGGGACCGTATTTGTGGCCCAAGGATAACCGTGCAGTGAAGGTCCGGGTGGTGCTGGCGCTGGCGGTGCTGGTTCTGGCCAAGCTGATCGCGGTCTATACGCCGATGCTGTATAAAGACGCAGTCGACAGTCTCGCGGGGGAGGGGGTGCCGCCGCTGGCCCTGGGCGCCGTCGGTCTGACGGTGGCCTATGGCATGTCGCGCGTCCTGACCACTGGGTTTCAGCAGTTGCGCGATGCAATCTTTGCCCCGGTCGGGCAGCGTGCCCTGCGCCGTTTGGCGCTGGAGACCTTCGCCCATATCCACCGGTTGTCGATGCGCTATCACATCACCCGTAAGACCGGGGGGCTCAGCCGGATCATCGAGCGCGGCGTGAAGGGTGTCGAGTTCCTGCTGCGTTTCATGCTGTTCTCCATCGGGCCGCTGATCCTGGAGCAGACCCTGGTTGCGGTGATTCTGACGGTTCTTTTCGACGCCTGGTATCTGGCAGTCGTGGCCGGAACCATCACCCTTTATGTCTGGTTCACGTTTGCGGTGACCGAATGGCGGGTGAAGCTGCGCCGCGAGATGAACAAGCAGGACACCGACGCCAACCAGAAAGCCATCGACAGCCTGCTAAACTACGAGACGGTCAAGTATTTCGTCGCCGAGGAGCGCGAGGCGGCACGCTATGACGGAGCGATGCGGGGATATGCACAGGCGGCCCTGAAAACAGCCTTTTCGCTGGCTGCACTGAATTTCGGCCAGAGTATGATTATCACCGCGGGCCTTATCGGTGTTATGGTGATGGCCGCGATCGGCGTGGAGCGGGGCGCATTGACGGTCGGCGATTTCGTCATGGTCAACGCCTATATGATCCAGATCACGGTGCCGTTGAACTTCCTTGGCACCGTCTACCGCGAAATCCGCCAGAGCCTGGTGGACATGGGCGAGATGTTTGATCTTTTGGAGCAGCCCGCCGATGTGAGCGACCGCCCGGGCGCTGCTGAGCTGCGGGTCAATGGCGGCCGGATCACGCTGGAGGATGTGCGGTTTTCGTATGAGTCAGGGCGGGAGATCCTGAAAGGCGTCTCGTTGGAAGCGGAACCTGGCCAGACGGTGGCGATCGTGGGTTCCACCGGGTCGGGAAAATCCACCATCGGACGGTTGTTGTTCCGCTTTTATGACGTCACTGGCGGCGCGTTGAAGATCGACGGTCAGGACGTGCGCGACGTGACCCAGAAAAGCCTGCACCACGCGATCGGCGTGGTGCCGCAGGACACTGTGCTGTTTAACGACACGATCCGCTACAACATTGCCTATGGACGCGACGGGGCCACCCAGTCTGATGTGGAGCAAGCGGCGCGCGACGCGCAGATCCATGACTTCATCGCGGCGCTGCCGGAGGGCTATGACACGCAGGTCGGCGAGCGTGGTTTGAAATTGTCCGGCGGCGAGAAGCAGCGGGTTGGCATTGCCCGCACATTGCTGAAAAATCCGCCGGTGCTGCTGCTGGACGAGGCGACCTCGGCTCTGGACACCGATACTGAGCAGGAAATCAAGGAGGCGTTGGCTCGGGCCGGGCAGGGACGCACAGTGATCACCATCGCGCACCGTCTGTCTACCATTGCCGAAGCCAACCGGATCGTGGTGCTGGAGCAGGGGGAAATTGCCGAGACAGGCACCCACGACGAATTGCTGGCACGGGACGGGCGGTATGCGCGGCTGTGGCAGCGTCAGCAGGCGGATCAGGACGTGGCGTAAGCCTCGTGCGGCGGCTTTCGGACCGGCCGGGAAAGTTCCCAGAGACTTGCGTTATTGCCGCACCGGCGACAGCGGCGGCAAAAACCTGCGGCTTGCGCGGCTGCGGCTAAGCGGAGAAAGGCACAGGTTTCGGGCCAGGGCGGCAAGGCGCTCAGACCGGGGCGGGATTTCGGTGGCCCCGCGCCGAAAATTTCCCGGGCCGTCCCGGCCTCTGGCGATGGCTGCGCGCTGTGCCTACCTCTATCCGTGGCTCACCGAGACACCGTGGGTTTAGAAAAACGCAATAGAATGAATGGAGTATCTCACATGAAGTCCTTCGCATTGACTGCTGCCGCCCTGACTGCCCTTGCCGCTGCCCCGGTGGCCGCACTGGACCTCGCCACCGGGGTCACCGTTGGCATCGGCGCCGAGGCCGACGTGGACGGCAACGGCTCCTTCTCGCTGGAAGAGTTGCAGGCCGAATATCCGGAACTGAACGCGGAAACCTTTGCCGCCATCGATGCCGATGCCGACGGCGAGGTTGACCAGGATGAAATGAAGGCCGCCGTGGACGCCGGCGTGCTGGCAAAAGCGGGCTGGGCATCACCGCGGTCAGACCTGTTCCCAGCAGGCCGGCTCGCTTCCTCTCTGGTTGGAGCCTTGTGCAAAAGCTGCCGTTCCCTGCAGACAGGCTGACGTTGCAATGCAAAGAGCTGGCCCCGGAGGTGCGGGGCCAGCTTTCACCATTCTTCCGCTATTCCGCGGCGCGCAGGCGGCCCTGCGGGGCGGGCGGTTGCGGTTCGTCCTCTTCACCTTGGTCGCCGGCCTTTTCAGACGCCGAATCCTCTACCCACTGAATTTCCGTCGTCGGCAGCTGCCGCGCTTTTTTGAACAGACGCGAGTCCTGCGCGATGCGGCTGGAGCGGCCGCGGGTAATCCGCGACAGCGCCCGGCCCAGGGCGCGCATATAAGTGGCGAACCACACCCGGATTGCCAGCAGCGAGGGGGTGACAACCAAGGTTAGCACGGTGGCGATGCCCAAGCCGAAGACCACTGCCGTGGCCAGCTGTTTCCACCACAGCGCGGTGGGGCTGTCGATGGAATAGCCGCCGTTGATGAAGTCCAGGCTGACGCCGAACATCATCGGGGTCAGGCCCGCCATCGTGGTGATGGTGGTCAGCAGTACCGGGCGGATGCGCGCCTCCGCGGTGCGGATGA
The DNA here is from genome assembly GCF_034669605.1 of Leisingera sp. Taxonomy (GTDB): domain Bacteria; phylum Pseudomonadota; class Alphaproteobacteria; order Rhodobacterales; family Rhodobacteraceae; genus Leisingera. The sequence continues at coordinate 7,575 of NZ_JAXMOX010000149.1, read as the reverse complement.
TCGCTTCGATCCGCGGCATCTGCTGGCTGAACTCCTGGTAGGTGTCGATCAGCACGATGTTGTTGTTCACCACAATCCCTGCCAGCGCCACGATGCCGGTGCCGGTCATGATGATCGAAAACGGCTGCTGCATTACCATCATGCCGATCAGCACCCCGGTGGTGGATAGCACTACCGCCAGCAGCACCAGCGCGGAATTGTAGAAGCTGTTGAACTGGGCCAGCAGGATCACGAACATCAGCGCCAGCGCGCCGGCAAAGGCCTTGGACAGGAAGGCGCCGGATTCCTCCTGCTCCTCCTGGTCGCCGGTCCATTCCCAGCTGATGCCGCGCGGCAGCGGATCGGTTTCCAGCCATTCGGTGATGACGGCGATCCGCTCGTTCGGGTTGACCGGGCTGATCCTGGCACCATCCTCCAGCGCAGCCTTCAGCGCCTCAAGGCTTTCAGCACCCGTCAGCTGCACCAGCTGCAGGGTTTTGCCATTTGGTGCGACGATGGTTTCTCCGGTTGCCGCGGTGCCTTGGGGCACGTCCTTCAGCAGCGCCAGCCCGGTCAATTCGCCGGTCTCCGGATCTTCGGTCACAGCCTTGCTCAGGCCCGCTTCCACGTCGGCTTTCACATCATAGAACCGCTGCTGGCCGATGCGGTTGATCTGGGCCAGTTTCGGGACCGGCTGGCGGGTGATGAAGTTGGACAGCGGCACCAACCCGTCGGCAGTGCGGACCTTGAGGTTATCGAGCGTCGACAGTACCCGGTCCTGTTCCGGCAGGCGAACGCGGATGTCGATCTCCTCGTCCGAGCTGTCGACCCGCATGGTGTCCAGCAGGATGCCTCGGGTGACCAGCTGAACCATCGCGCCCACGGTGGCTACATCGGCGCCGTAGCGGCCGGCCTTTTCGACATCGACGTCGATCTGCCAGTCGATGCCTGGCAGCGGCAGGCTGTCTTCGATCAGGGTCAGGCCTGGGGTGGCCTCAAAATGCGCGCGTGCGGCTAGGGTGGCGGCTGTCAGTTCTTCCCAGCCGTCGCCGCGCAGGCGCAGGTGAACCGGTTTGCCGGAGGCCGGACCTTGCGCAAGGGCGCGGACCTCAACCTCAAAACCGGGCAGCCTGGCCATTTCGGCGTTCAGCTCGTCCAGGACCGTGTTGCCGTCGTATTCCTCGGCGATGAGTTCCTTTTCAACGCCCAGGTATTTGCTCAGCACCTCCCCGAACCAGCCATCCAGCGGTTCGTTGTCGGTGGGGCGGTCTTCCCAAGGGATGATCTCGAACTGGACCTGGCCGATGGTGTCGGGGGGCAGTTGCGCACCGGAGCTGTCGGTGTTCAACCCGCCGTCGCCGGCAAAGGAAAAGACGTTGATCACTGCGTGGTGCCGCAGGATGATGTCTTCAGCGGCGCGGACCATTGCGTCCTTTTCCTGCAACGAGATGTTGCCGCGGGCGCGGACGTAAGCGGAGGCCTGTTCAGGTTCCGAATCCACGAAGAATTCAACGCCAAGGTTGTTTTCACCAAAGGTTTTGAACACCATCATGATGGAGAACGCGACCGCGATGATGGTCACCACCGGCATCACCGGGTTGCCTGCGATGAACTTGATCACATGGCCAAAGGGCGTGTGATGGTAGCCGGCGGCGACCTCTTTCTGCTCACGCTCGATCTTGACCGCGCTAAGGGTGATGGAGGCGGCAAAAGAGGCAAGCGTGAAGACCAGCCCGCCAAACAGCGCGCCGCCCAGTCCATCGGCCCCGCTGCCCAGCAGGTAAGACGGGTTCAGCATCTGCATGGCGCCTGCAAACATGCCCCACATGGCAACAGGCACCAAAGCGGCGCGCAGCCACCAGGGCGCGACCATGCGCAGCGCGCGGGAGGCGCCCTCGAATGTGCGGCTGATACGGCCGGTGACTCCGCCCATGACAGGCAGGTAGATCAGCGCCACCACCAGCGAGGCGGACAGCACAAAGATCATTGTGACTGGCAGCATTCCCATGAATTCGCCAGGCACACCGGGCCAGAACAGCAAGGGCAAAAAGGCGCAGAGCGTGGTCGCGGTGGAGGAGACCACCGGCCAGAACATCCGCTGTGCTGCCTCGACATAGGCGTGCATCGGGCCGGTGCCTTCCTGGATGCGTTTGTCAGCATATTCTACGATCACAATGGCACCATCCACCAGCATGCCCACGGCAAGGATCAGTCCGAACATCACCATGTTGGAAATGGTGACGCCCATCAGCGCCAGAAATGCAAAGCACAGCAGGAACGACGTCGGGATGGCAAAGCCGACCAACAGCGCAGCGCGGCTGCCAAGCGCGGACAGAACGACGATCATCACCAGCGCCACGGCGGTCAGAACCGAGCCTTCCAGCTGGCTGACCATCGAGCCGACAACGCGGCTTTGATCGTTGGAAGTGCCGACGTTAACCGCGGCCTGCAGTTCCGGCGGCCATTTGGATTTGGAGGATTCCAGCGTCTCTTTCACCAGGTTGACGGTGTCGATAACGTTGTAGCCTTTGCGCTTGACCACCTGCAGCGCCACTGTGTCTCCGCCGTTGAATCGGGCGGTGCCGATCCGGTCTTCAAAGGTGAAATTGATCTGCGCCAGTTCCCCAAGGGTAACCACACGGTCACCGTTGGTTTTGACCGGCAGTTGATAGATATCCTTCACCTCGTCAAAGGAGGAGGGGATCTTGACCGCAAAGGTGCCCTGCGCAGTCTCCACTTCACCTGCCGCAATCAGCTGGTTGTTGTTCTGCACAACATTGATCAACTCAAGTGCTGTGACATTATAGGCTTCCAGCCGCAGCGGGTCGATCAGCACCTCGACCATTTCGTCGCGGTTGCCGGCGATCCCGGCCTCCAGAACCGCGTCCAGCGCTTCAAGGTCGTCCTGCAAGTCTTTGGCAATGCGGGCCATCGTGCGTTCCGGAGATCGGCCGGTCAGGTTGACGATGGCGATCGGGAACTCGGAAAAGTTGATTTCGGTGATCGAGTATTTCTCGGCGCCGTCGGGGAATTCCGCCTCGGCCTTGTCCATGGCGTCGCGCACGTCGGCCATGATCGCGGTCTTGTCCCAGCCGTACTCGAACTCCAGCGCCACCCCGGCATAGCCCGCGGCGGCGGTTGAGGTCATCTTGTCGAGCCCATCGAGATCGGCCAGCTCGGTCTCCATCACCTTGACCATCAGGGTTTCGGCGTCCTCGGCCGAAATGCCGGGGAAGGGGACCGAGATGAACAGGGCGGGGATTTCGATGTCCGGCTCACCCTCCTTGGGCAGCATCGAATAGGCGACGCCGCCGACAAGCAGCGAGATCGCGATGAAGGCGAGGACCATCCGCGCGCGGCCGGCGGCCCAATCGACGATGCCAATCACTGTTCAGTCTCCCGGTAGGTGGCCGCCACCACGACTCCTTCGGTCACAAAGTCCTGCCCCACCACGATCACATTTGCGGTTTCGGGCAGGCCGCCGAGCCAGACTCCGTCGGCCTCATCCCGCAGGAGCTGCACCGGGTAGAATACCACAGTGCTATCAGAACCGACAACGCGCACCCCCAGCTTGCCTTCGTTATTCAGCGTTAGCGCCGATTGCGGCAGCTTGTGCGCGAGCCGGCCGGCCGAAGAAATCGCTATATCGGCGGTCTGGCCGTCACGGATGCTCAGATCCGGGTTGGGAACGGTGATTTCCACCTCAAAAGTGCGGGTGTTCGGATCGGCGGAACGGCTGACAAAGGTGACCTCACCCTGCACATGTTGTCCGGTCGCCAGTTCGGCCCCGGCCGTGGCGCCCTGGGTCACCTTGTTCACCTCGGCCTCGGGCACGTAGCCAACCAGCTTGATGGTGTCGAGCTGTATCACTGTGCCGCACAGGCTGCCGGGCTGCAGCAGGCTTCCCAGTTCGGCGGTGTCGCTTTCCAGCAGGCCGTCGAAAGGTGCAGTAATGGTTAGGTGGCCGAGTTCTTGTTCTGCTGTCGCCACTGCGGCCAAGGCCGTCCGCTCCGCAGCCTCCGAGGAGGCCAGCCGGGTTTCCGAGGCGTAACCGCCTTGCGACAGTTTCGCCGAGGCGGTCAGATTGATCCTGGCTTCCTTTAACTGGGCCTGCGCCTGAATCAGCATGGCCTGGCGGATGCCAGGGTCGAGTTCGCACAGCAAGTCGCCCTTCTTCACATGGGCTCCTTTGCGCAAGGGTTCGGAAATCACGGTTGAGGTGATCTCGGCCCGAACGTCGACCTGGCGGATCGCCTGCGTCTGTCCACGCAGGATGACCGCACTGTCAATGGTGCGCGCCTTGCTTCGCAGGGCCACTACGCCGACTCGCATGTCCGAGGCCTCGGCAAGCTGCTGGCCTTCAACTGGTTCCGGCCCGGTCTGGCCGGCCCCTGGCGCGACCTCGCCGCGGGCAAAGGCAATCAGATTATCACGCTGAATTATCACCAAATAGAGGCCAGCTGTCACAACCACAGCAGTCAGCATCGGAATGATACGCATGTCGGGCCTTCCTTGTTTCCTGTCGGGTCGGGTCATAGGTGCAAAATGCCCATGACCGGAATATGGCAGGGCCTGCTCACAAATGGCAGGACCTGCTCTCTATGGGAGCCACGCGTATGTGATAAGCCTGATACAAGAGTTGTCCATTCTAAACTAAGCCGTTTAGTTCACATTTCTTTCCTTTCTGGGGTAAAAGCCGGGGTTTCTGGTGCAAACGGGCCACTTGGCTTGGCCTTTGAGCCGGGTTAAGAGGGGCGCAACGCATTTATTACCGGTTCGGGCGGATTGCCTGGGCCGCGCACATCAGGGGCTTTTCATGAGCGATACCGACAGCTTTATCGATGAGGTGACCGAAGAGGTCCGCCGTGACCGGCTATTCCTGATGCTGAAACGCTACGGCTGGATCGGCGGCGCTGTGGTGGCGCTGATCGTCGGCGGTGCCGCGTACCGCGAGTACAGCAAGGCACAGGACCAGGCCGCGGCAGAAGCCCTGGGGGATGCGATCAGCGCCGCGCTGGAAATTGACGGCAGCGGCAACCAATCCGAAGCACTGGCTGCGGTTTCCGCCAAAAGCGCTGGCGGCGCAGCCATTCTGAAAATGCTGGAAGCGGGTGCGCTGGCGGACTCGGGCAAGCTTGCGGAGGCGGTCGCCCGGCTGGAGACTGTGGCGGTCAATGGCGAGCTGCCGCTGATCTACCGCCATATTGCCAGCTTCAAGGCACTGGCTTTGCAGGCCGGAACCCTGAGCTCTGACGACCGGCGCCTGCAATATGAGGCGCTGGCCCAGCCGGGCGCGCCGCTGGCATTGCTGGCGTCCGAACAGCTGGCGCTGCTGGATATTGAAGCGGGTAATACCCCGGCCGCAATCGGCCGGCTCCGGGAGATTGCAGCGGATGCTTCTGTGAGCGCAGACTTGAAAGAACGTGCAACTCAGTTGATTGTGGCGCTTGGCGGCTCCATGGAGGATGCCTCTGCGCCTGAGGGGTGAGGCGCTCCGCAGATGGGAACTTGCGGAACACGAACGGCAGACAGGGCAGGGTAATGACAAAAAGCAGAACATTCTCCCGGGCACGGGCTTTTTTGTGCGGCACCGCGGCGGTGGCAATTCTGGCCGCCTGTGCGGAGGAAGAGATTATCCTGCGCGGAGAACGCGAGGACATCCGTCCGGAGGCCGCAGTTGAGGTGGTCAACCAATCCCGCGCGATTTCGCTGCCCAAACAAGTGGTAAATGCAAGCTGGGCCCAGGGCCATGGCGCCGAGGCCGGACGCACAGCACATCCTGCACTGGCAGCGGCGCCGCAGCGGATCTGGTCCGCTTCCATCGGAAGCGGCGACGGGCGCCGCCAGCGTATCACCGCAACGCCGGTGGTCGGCGGCGGGCGCATTTACGCGCTGGACAGCGCAGCACAGGTTTCGGCGGTGTCGCCGCAGGGGCAGGTCTTGTGGCGCAGCACGCTGATCCCGGCAGCAGATGACGAGGGTCAGGCCACCGGTGGCGGTCTGGCCTATGATGATGGCGTTCTTTACGTCTCCTCCGGCTATGGCGTGCTGACAGCATTGGATGCTGCCGATGGCAGTCTGATCTGGCGTCAGGAACTGGACGCCACCGGCTCGGGCCAGCCGCGGGTCAGCGGCGGCCTGGTCTATCTGGTGGCAGGGGATGACACCGGCTGGGCTGTCAGGACCAAGGACGGCCGCATCGCCTGGCAGATCGAAGCTTCGCCCTCGGCGTCGAATATCCTGGGGGCGCCTGCACCTGTGGTGACCAATGATCTGGCGGTCTTTGCTTTTGGTTCCGGGGATCTGATCGCCACTTTCCGCCGCGGCGGCCTGCGCCGCTGGAGCGCATCGGTCTCCGGCCAGCGCACCGGCCTGACCCTGTCGCGGATCAGCGATGTGACCGGCGCACCGGTGGTCTCGGGAAAGCGGCTGTATGCCGGCAACCACTCGGGGCGCACCGTCGCGATCGATCTCGACACCGGCGACCGGCTGTGGACCGCGCGCGAAGGCGCCGCTGGCACAGCCTGGCCTGCAGGCGGCAGCCTGTTCCAGGTCAGCGACCTCAACCAGCTGCTGCGCCTGGATGCGGGCAGCGGCGAGGTGATCTGGGCGGTTGATCTTCCGGGGTTTCTGAAAGACAGGCCAGGCAAGCGCGGCCGGATCCATGTGCATTACGGGCCGGTGCTGGCAGGCGGGCAGATTGTAGTCGCCTCCAATGACGGGCTTCTGCGCTTTTTCAACCCGCAGGATGGCAGCCTCATCCGCACCGCCGAGGTGCCGGGCGGCGCCACCACCGCACCGGTTGTTGCAGGGCGCACGCTCTACGTGGTTTCCTCCAATGGTGAATTGCTGGCATACCGCTGAGCAGTGTTTCCGGGTGGCGGATGCCGCCCGGATGCGTTATGAGCCGCGTCTGAATCGCAGAAAGCTGGTCTGATGTCCTTTACCCTCGCCATCGTGGGCCGCCCCAATGTGGGCAAGTCCACCCTGTTCAACCGCCTTGTGGGCAAAAAACTGGCCTTGGTCGACGACCAGCCGGGCGTGACGCGCGATTTGCGCGAAGGCGAGGCGCGTTTGGGCGATTTGCGGTTCACGGTGATTGATACCGCAGGTCTGGAAGATGCCACCGACAACTCGCTGGAGGGCCGCATGCGGCGGCTGACCGAGCGGGCGGTGGATATGGCCGATATCTGCATGTTCATGATTGACGCGCGCACCGGCGTGACGCCGACCGATGAATTGTTTGCCGACATTCTGCGCCGCAAATCCGCCCATGTGATCCTGGTCGCCAACAAGGCCGAAGGCAACGCCGCCGAAGCCGGCGTGCTGGAGGCCTACAGCCTTGGTCTGGGCGAGCCCCTGCGCTTGTCCGGCGAGCACGGCGAAGGAATGCCGGATCTCTACTCGGTCCTGATGCCGCTGGCGGAGAAGTTTGAAACCGAGGCAGTGGATCATTCGCCGGTCACCGATGTGGTGCTGGACGAAGAGATCGGCGAAGATGAGGTAGAGAGCATCCCCGAGCCGACCGATGCCAAGCCGCTGCAGGTCGCTGTGGTGGGCCGTCCCAACGCGGGCAAGTCGACGCTGATCAACAAG
>NZ_JAXMOX010000148.1:0-12087 GCF_034669605.1 Leisingera sp. | reverse complement strand
ATTGTTGCCCTCCCGTAAGCGGCAAGCTGCCGGGTTACGCAGCAGATGCAGACCACCCGCTTGGACCCTAGCAGCCTGAGGCTGTAGGCTTGGACCAGCATTGTGAGCAAAGGGTGATTGAGATGATTGATATCGACACACAGATGGACGGCTCGCTGATTGAAATTCGCATGTCGGGCAGAATTCGCGGCGAGGACTACGAGGCAACGGTCGTGCCCGCCGTCGAGGCGGCCTTGAAGGAGCATGACCGGATCAGGGTTCTGGCGGTGGTGGACGAGGGCTTCGAGGGCTTCGATCTGTCCGCTGCCTGGGCGGATACGAAACTGGGCCTTGGGCACTGGCGCGGGTTTGACCGCTGCGCGGTGGCCGCGGATCAAAGCTGGGTGAAAACAGCGATCCGCGTGGCAGCGCCGCTGCTGCCCTGTCCGGTGCAGGTCTTTGCTTCGGACGAGGCCGACGAGGCGCGCCGCTGGCTGCGGGAGTCTCTGGGCGCGGTGCATGTCACCGATCTTGGCGGGTCCTGTCTGCAGATCAAGCTGATGGGCAAGGTCGATCCGGAGGTCTATGAGCGTGCAGGCCGCGAACTGGATGAAAAACTGCGGGAGCGCGAGGGGTTCCGGCTGCTGCTTGATCTGACAGAGTTCGACGGCTGGCAAGGGCTGTCGGCAATGGCGGCGCATTTCAGGCTGGCGCGGACACATGTGGGGCTGCTGGACCGCGCTGCCGTGGTCGGCGACAAAGGCTGGCAGCATATGGCGCAGCGGATCGCTGGCCGGATCCTGGATGCGGAAACCCGGTTCTTTCCCAGTGATGAGGCGGGTAGCGCCAAGACCTGGCTGGCGGCGGGCTGAGCCGCGCGCGGCGTCAGCGGCGCTTCAGCCGTGCGCTGCGGCCGCCGCGGCGCTTGACCAGTGTGCTGGCACGGGCTGGCAGGTCGTCCATGATGCCAGCGCGTTCTTCATTTGTCATCTTCGACCAGTCGCGGATTTCGTCGATCGAGCGGTAGCAGCCGGTGCAGATGCGCGCCTCCGGGTGGACGACGCAGATCTTGATGCAGGGGGACTGGATCTCGTCCCGTTTCCATACGTCGTCAGTCATCATTCACCCGTTTTTCAAATGCCGCATCCGGTCCAATGCACCCTGGAGGATATAGGAGGCCGCGACGTGGTCGATAACCTCTGCGCGGCGTTTGCGTGTCGTATCTGCTTCAAGAAGCGCTTTTTCTGCCGCCACAGTGCTGAGACGTTCGTCCCAGAAACTGATCGGAAGCTCGGTGAGCTGCCCCAGATTTCGGGCAAAGGCGCGGGTGGACTGGCAGCGGGGGCCTTCGCTTCCATCCATGTTGCGGGGCAGGCCCAGAAGGATGCCGCTGATGTCGCGTGCCTGGATGATCTCCAGCAGGCGGGCGGCATCCAGCGTGAACTTCTTGCGCTTCACGGTTTCCAGCGGAGTCGCCACCGCGCCGATCCGGTCAGAGACGGCAACGCCGATGGTCTTGGTGCCAAGGTCCAGCCCGATCAGCGCGCACATCGGCGGCAGGGCGGCGGCAAATTCTTCGAAAATGTCGTGGATCATTCTGCAATCCCTGTTTGGGCGGCGATGGTTTCCAACAGCTCCAGTGCGTCCTGGTCGGCGGCAAAGGCGCCGCGGGCTTCGTCATAGACCGTGCGGGCACGCGCGCTGTCGCCGAGCACCGAGAGGGCGCCGATCAGCCGGGCCCACTCCTCGGCCGAGCCGCCTTCGGATGCGAGCCGGTCGGACAGGCGGGTGACCATTCCGCGGATCATCTGCTGCCGGTCTTCGGCGCTGAGCCCGCTGGAAGCCGCCATGTCTTCGGCGCTGGGGCCGGGCAGAGCAGGGGCGGTTCCGCCGGCAGGAGGGATTGGCTGGTATTCAACACCTGCGCGGAAGGCCATCTCCTCGATCTGGCCCTGAATGCCCTTGATCCACGGCGCATCCGCCGGGCCGTCACGCAGGGTTGCAGCCCATTCGCGGTAGGCGAGGTCCGGGCGGCCGATCTGACCCAGCATCAGGCCCCAGTAATAGCGGGCCGGACCGTGTGCGGGATCAATGGCGCGTGCCTGTTGCAGGTCGGTCTGGGCCTCGGGAGAGACATAGCCGGCGGCAGCCATGATTTTCAGCTCGGCCAGCTCGGTGAAGTCGCGGGCGTTGACCTGACCCTCCGCCAGCCGGATGTAGTTGGTCTTGGCGGCATAGGCGGCCTTGAAGTTGCCGAGGTTGGCCTCATGCTGGGCCAGCAGGGCCTGGCCCTGGGCGTCGTTGTCGCGCTGGCCCGCGGTTTTGCGCAGCTGCTCCACCAGTTTGACATAGCCTTCTTCAACCTGGGGCTTGGGCAGGTCGGGCGCTTCGGCTTCAGCTTCGGATTGGGAAGGGCGGTTTTCGGCGCGTTCGCCAGCCAGCTGGATACGGTCCTTCAGGCCCAGGTCGCCATAACCGGGCGCACCCAGCTGCCAGTAAATCCCCAGCGTTCCGCCAGTGATCAGCAGCGCCGTGGCTGTGCCAATAACCAAAGACAGAGTCCGGGGCTGCGAGCGGCCTGACTGCGCCTGTTGCAATTGCGTGTCTGCGGCCAGGATGCGGCGGGAAATCTCGGTGCGGATCCGTTCGGCGTCGCCTGCGTTGATGACGCCGCGGGCGAGATCCCGGTCCACCTCCCGCAGTTGCTGGCGGTAGACGCGCAAGTCGTAGGCCGCGGCGGGTTCACCCGCAGTGCGGGCGCGAATAAGGATCATAGCCAGCAAAAAGGCTGCCGAGAACGCGATCAGGGCGGTGACTGTCCAGAAAATCATGCCGTCTCCGTGGTTTGGTTTTCATCTATATCCGGGGGCGGGCGAACAAAAGGGTCAAACTGCCACGCCCGGACACCGACTGTCGGAATACGAGCGCTGTATATGTCGCAATAGCTCAGAAAGAGGACGATAAACGGCGCTGGTCTGCCATGCGTTTCAGGCATACCCGCTAGCAGACACGAACCATCGGATTCGCTTATGAAACGCTATTCAGCTTTTGCCGTCGCGCGGGAAGCCCTGCGCTATCACACCGGATGGGAGCGCGCCTGGCGCTCGCCTGAACCCAAGCGCCATTACGATGTTGTCATCGTCGGGGCGGGCGGGCATGGCCTTGCCACTGCCTATTACCTGGGTAAGAACTTCGGCATCACCAATGTCGCAATTATCGAGAAAGGCTGGCTGGGGGGCGGCAATACGGGCCGGAACACCACCATCATCCGCTCGAACTACCTGCAGGATCCGTCTGCTGCGATCTATGAAAAGGCGCGCAGCCTCTATGAGACGATGTCGCAGGATCTGAACTACAACGTGATGTTCAGCCCGCGCGGCGTGATCATGCTGGCCCAGACCGAGCATGAAATCCGCGGCTACAAGCGCACGGCGCACGCCAACCTGCAGCAGGGTGTTCCGACCGAGTGGATCAGCCCGGAGCGGGTGAAGGAACTGGTGCCGATCATCAATTTGCACGGCCCCCGTTACCCGGTTCTGGGCGGCTTGTGGCAGGAACGCGGCGGCACCGCCCGCCATGACGCGGTGGCCTGGGGCTATGCACGGGCCTGTTCCGACATGGGCATGGATATCATCCAGAAATGCGAAGTTACCGGCGTGCGCACCGAGAACGGCCGCGCCGTGGGTGTCGACACCACCAAAGGCCCGATCGATTGCGACAAGCTGGGGATGCTGGTTGCAGGCAATGCTTCGGTCCTGTCGGAAATGGCGGGTTTCCGTCTGCCGATGGAATCCGTGGCGCTGCAGGCGATGGTCTCCGAGCCGATCAAACCCTGCATGGATGTGGTTGTGATGGCCAACACCGTGCACGGCTATATGTCCCAGTCCGATAAGGGCGAGATGGTCATTGGCGGCGGCACCGACGGGTTCAACAACTACACCCAGCGCGGCTCGTTCCACCATATCGAGGAAACCGTGCGCGCCTTGGTCGAAACCTTCCCGATGGTCAGCCGTCTGAAGATGCTGCGCCAGTGGGGCGGCATTGTGGATGTGACCGGAGACCGCTCTCCCATTATCTCGAAAACTCCGGTGCAGAACTGCTTTGTCAACTGCGGCTGGGGCACCGGCGGCTTTAAGTCGATCCCGGGCTCGGGCTGGGCAATGGCGGAATTGATGGCCACTGGCCACTCGCCGCTGACCGAAGAGTTCTCGATGATGCGCTTCAAGGAAGGCAAGTTCATCGACGAGAGCGTCGCTGCCGGTGTGGCGCACTAACGCTGCAAAATTCAATTTTACGGAGCAAGCACCATGCTGATCCTTGAATGCCCCTATTGCGGCGTCAAAGCCGAAGAAACCGAACTGGCCGCGGGCGGCGAAGCGCATCTGAAGCGCTTTGGCCCCGGCTCCACGGATGATGAGTTTCATGACTACCTGTTCATGCGCGAAAACCCCAAAGGCGTGCATTTTGAACGCTGGCGCCATGCCAATGGCTGCGGCAAGTGGTTCCACGCTGCCCGCTGCACCATGACACTGGAGGTCTTTGGCACCTACACTGCCCAGACCAGCGTGCCGACGCAGGAGATCATGGAAAAGATCACTGCCAAACGCCCGGGCTGGACCTGGCGCGAATTCTCGGACGGTCAGAAATGATCCGCCGCCTGACTGAAACACCTGCTTTTCCTTTGAAAGGTCTGCGCACATGAGCACGCGTCTTGCCAAGCACGGCCGGCTGATCGACCGCTCCAAACAGATCGCCTTCACCTTCAATGGCAAATCCATGAAAGGATTTGCCGGCGATACCCTGGCCTCCGCTCTTCTGGCCAACGGCCAGGTGATGATGGGCCGCTCGTTCAAATACCACCGCCCGCGTGGTGTTGTCGCATCCGGTTCGGAAGAGCCCAATGCGCTGATGCAGCTGGGAACCGGTGACCGTTACGAGCCGAACCAGCGCGCCACTACAACCGAGCTTTTTTCGGGACTGTCGGCAAATTCCCAGAACCACTGGCCGAGCCTGGAGTTCGACGTTCTGTCGATCAACAACAAGCTGAGCCGGTTCCTGACTGCTGGCTTCTATTACAAGATGTTCATCCACCCGCGTCCGCTGTGGAAACACGTTTATGAGCCAATCATCCGGAAGTCTGCCGGTCTGGGCAAGGCACCTGACGCAGAGCTGAAAGACGCCGACACCTACGAGCACTTCTACTTCTTCGCGGATGTGCTGGTCATCGGCGGCGGCGTTGCCGGACTGCAAGCGGCCAAGGCGGCAGCGGCCACCGGCGCCAAGGTTCTGGTGATGGAGCAGAACAACCATTGGGGCGGCCGCGCTCCGGTTGACGGTGGCACCATCGACGGTGAAGCGCCTGACGCCTGGATCGCTAAGACCCTGGCTGAGCTGGAAGCGATGGACAACGTCACCCTGCGCGACCGTTGCATGGGGTCAGGCGTTTATGACCACGGCTATGCCCTGGGGTATGAGCGTCTGACCGACCACGCGCCGGGCCAGGGCGGTCCGCGCCACCGCTTGTGGCGGGTCCGCGCCAGCCAGATCGTTACCGCAACCGGTGCCATTGAACGGCCGCTGTCCTTCGCGGGCAACGACGTGCCGGGCGTGATGCTGGCCGGGTCGATGCGCGACTATGTGGTGAACTGGGGGGTGAACCCTGGCCAGAAGGTTGTGGTTGCTACCAACAACGACGACGCCTATCGCACCGCACTGGTGCTGCATGAGGCCGGCGTCGAAGTGGTGCGTGTGGTCGATACCCGCGAAACCGGCGGCGGCGCGCTGATGGAAGCCGTTCGCGAAAAGGGTATCCGGGTTGAGCTGGGCCGTGCCATCGCCAAGGTGAAGGACGGCAAATGCGTGACCGAGGTCTCCATCTGCGCCCAGAACGGCGAAGGCGGTGCCCGTGAGGTCGTGCAGGCCGATGCGGTTGCCATGTCCGGCGGCTGGTCGCCGGTGGTCCATCTGTGGTCCCACTGCGGCGGCAAGCTGATCTGGGACGAGAAAAACGCAAACTTCCGCCCGGACGCCTCCCGTCCGCCGCTGGGCCATGACGGCAACGGCTTTGTGGTACCGGCAGGTGCCGCAAACGGCGAGTTCGGCCTGGGCGCGCTGCTGGAAGACGCAGCTGCGGCTGGTTCGAAAGCGGCTGAAGCAGCTGGCTTCCCGGCGAAATCCGTGGCGGCTGCCAAGGGTGTCTCCGAGGATGAAGTGCAGATGGAAGCGGTCTGGCTGATGCCGGCCAAGGCGGACATCAAACTGCGCATGAAGTCCTGGCTGGACTACCAGAACGACGTGAAAGTCTCCGACGTGCAGCTGGCTGCGCGCGAAGGCTACGAAAGCGTCGAGCACACCAAGCGCTACACCACGCTGGGCATGGCCACCGACCAGGGCAAACTGTCCAACATCAACGGTCTGGCGATCCTTGCGGACTCGCTGAACTCGGAAATCCCGTCGGTTGGCACCACCACCTTCCGTCCTCCGTACCACCCGATCTCCATTGGTGCGATCGCTGGCGAGGCGCGGGCCGAAATCTTCCAGCCGGTGCGCAAGACGCCGATCTATGACTGGATGGACAAGAACGGTGCGGATTGGGAACCGGTTGGCCAGTGGCGCCGCCCGTTTGCCATCACGCAACCGGGTGAGGACCGTCATGCCGCGGTGAACCGCGAGGTGAAAAACACCCGCGAGAACCTCGGCTTGCTGGACGCTTCGACCCTGGGCAAGCTGATTGTCAAAGGGCCGGACGCAGGCAAGTTCCTGGACATGCTCTATACCAACATGATGTCCACGCTGAAGGTCGGCAAATGCCGCTATGGCCTGATGTGCTCGGAAAACGGTTTCCTGATTGATGACGGCGTTGTTGCCCGCATCGACGAGGACACTTTCCTTTGCCACACCACCACCGGCGGTGCCGAAAGCATCCATGGCCACATGGAAGAATGGCTGCAGACCGAATGGTGGGACATGAAGGTCTATGTCGCTAACGTGACTGAGCAGTACGCCCAGGTTGCCGTGGTCGGCCCCAACGCCCGCAAGGTGCTGGAGAAGTTGAACACGCAAGCTGGCGGGGGCATGGATCTGTCGAAAGAGGCGCTGCCGTTCATGGAATGGCGTGACGGTCAGATCGGCGGCTTCGATGCCCGCGCCTACCGGATCTCTTTCTCGGGCGAGCTGTCCTACGAGATTGCGGTTGCGGCTTCCGAAGGCCAAGCGTTCTGGGATGCGCTGATGGAAGCAGGCAAGGAATTCGGCGTCATGCCGTACGGCACCGAGACCCTGCACATCCTGCGGGCCGAAAAAGGCTTCATCATGATCGGCGACGAGACCGATGGCACCGTGATCCCCCAGGATCTGGGACTGCACTGGGCGATCTCCAAGAAGAAGGAAGACTTCCTTGGCAAACGCGCCCAGCTGCGCAGCCACATGGCAGACCCCGACCGCTGGCAGCTAGTCGGTCTGGAGACTGTGGACGGTTCGGTGCTTCCGGACGGCGCCTATGCATTGGGTGAAGGCGTCAATGCCAACGGCCAGCGCAACATGATCGGCCGGGTGACTTCAACTTACTATTCCGCGACCTTGGGGCGCGGCATCGCAATGGGCCTGATCAAGCACGGTCCAAAGCGGATGGGCGAAGTGGTTGAATTCCCGGGCACCGACGGCAAGACCTACAAGGCCAAGATCGTTGATCCGGTCTTTTACGACAAGGAAGGGGAGAAGCAGAATGTCTAAGGCTGTTTCCGTACTGAACGGCGCACATTTCTCCGGCCTGGCCAAGGTCGAGGACGCGGGCCTGCAGGGGATGATCACCCTGCGTGGCGATCTGGGGTCTGCCGCGCTGAAAGCGGCTGTCAAAGCCGCCACCGGCGCCGGGGTTCCGGGCCAGGGCAGCATCACGGTTGCCGAAAACGGCGCCGCTGCCTGGATGTCGCCGGATGAGCTGCTGCTGCTGGTGCCCTATGAGGATGCAGTCGCCAAAACCGCGGAAGTGACCGCGGCACTGGCGGGCGAACATGCACTGGCGGTGAACGTCTCTGACGCCCGTGCCTTCTTCCGTGTTTCGGGTGAAGGGGCGCGCGAGGTGCTGGGCAAAGTAAGCCCGGTGGACTTTGACGCGGCGGCCTTTAAGGCAGGCCAGTTCCGCCGCTCGCGCTTGGCGCAGGTGGCGGGCGCCTTCTGGCTGCATGAAGACGGCTGCTTTTACATCGTCTGCTTCCGCTCTGTCGGAGAGTATGTGTTCAAACTTCTGAGCACAGCGGCACATCCACAAAGCAAGGTGGGTGTTTACTAAAATTTTCACCCTCTTTCTGCTTGTGACGCTATGACGCGTCATTTACGGTGCCCTGGAGACCTTCGGGGCACCGTTTTTATATATTTGGATGCCCCTGGAATTGCTCCTTAGCACTGATTGCAATTGATTGAATTGAAAAGCCTTTTCACGGTGGAGGGAGAGGCTGTTTGAAAAATAAGTTACAGGGAGCGGCTTATGAGCGTGCCTGCATACGGAATTCTAGCACTGGTTTTAACGTTATCCGGGGCGGGCGCCCGGGCGGAAGGCAGCTTTCAATGCGACCTGCAACCGATTTCCCGCGCGTCATGGATACCTGGCCGTATCAACGTGCGATTTTCTGATGACTTCACGACCGCAAAGGTCACCGATGCGGCGTTTGGGGTGTCTGTATCAGCCAGGGTTTCGCAGCGCAGCGCGACAACCTATGCGCTTAGCTGGTCGTTACCGATGCTGACGGACAGCGGGCGGGCAAAGCCGCGATTCAGGGCCGCCCTGAACACTGCAAACCTGAAGATGAGCATTCAATCGATCAACGTCGGCAGCACGATGCAGCCGCCGCGCGGTTGGGGCTCATGCCGCAGGGAGCCGTCTTTATCGCTGGTAGCTCAGAACCGCCTCGGGCGGAACTAGGCGCCCGCCAGACCTTGGGCGGAAATGTGTTGTTTGCAATGCAGTCATTGATTGCAATTGCTTTGGAACTGGCGTGCTTGCATCACATGCGCAGCAGGCTGAATGGAACAACCTGAATGAACCGATTGCTACTGGATGCGCGCATTCTGCTGGCAACCGCGTCCGCCGCAGCGGCGGAAGGAAGAAGCATCACTGAGCAACTCCCTGATCTTTGGGCAAGTTCCGGCGATACTTAAGCTGCTCTCTGCACCTGCTGACCGGTTTGGGTTTGTCTTTATCTCAGCCAATAGGCCAAGCTTGGGGGGACGCCAGGGGCGGAATATGGGCGCCTGCAGTTGTACAACTCGATCCCTTTGCCGACACCGGCCTCTGCCTCTGATCCGGTCTCCCAGGCGTACAGGTAGACGCATTCGTATTTCAGCGACCGCCAGAGACGCTTGACAAAGAAATTGTCGAGGAACCGGTCTTTGCCATCCATCGAGATACGCAAGCGGGATCGCGCAGCCGGTCAGTCCAGTCAAGCGAGGTGAACTTGCTGCCCTGGTTGGTGCTCATGATCACGGATGGGCAGAGCCTGGCGATGGTCTTGCTCAGCGGTTCCACGCTGAAATCGGTTTTCAGCGTTTTTGAGATACGCCAGGCCAGCACCTTGCGGTTGTGCCAGTCCATGATGGCGGCCGGATACAGGAACCCCTTGCGCATTGGCAGGTAGGTGATGCCGGCCGCCCACCTGGTTGGGGCGCGTCACCCTCAGGCCAGGCAACAGATAGAGGTGTGTTTCCAATGATGGATCATCGCCGGGTGAACGCCGAGCCGACTGGCCAGATCGCGGATAATCGGCTCGCCCTTCAACGCTTCCAGCGCGACCTTAGCTTTGAAAATGGGGCGATGTTTCTTCCGTTTCGGCATTGCTGGTCTCCTTCGCGTTAAAGATCAGCAGACAACAAACCGCAGCTTACGTCAGTGTCCGATGTTCAGGGGAACTCACAACGCGCCGCGCGGCAGCGGTAAATGCATCGGTAGGAGAGTCTGAGATCAGCATAGCACCAGCCGGACCGGGCAGGCTCAGCCTTTGTGCACATAAACCTTGCAGGGAAATGGGGCCTTGGCACTTGACCTGAAACCCGCCGCACAGCATGTATCTGATCAGGAACGTAATCTTATTTTACAGGGGGCCCAAATGGCTTTTGAACTTCCCGATCTTCCTTATGCACACGACGCCCTGGCCGCCAAAGGCATGTCGGCCGAGACCCTGGAGTATCACCACGACCTGCACCACAAAGCCTATGTCGACAACGGCAACAAGCTGATCGCCGGCACCGAGTGGGACGGCAAGTCGCTGGAAGAAATCATCAAAGGCACCTATGACGCCGGTTCAGTTGCCCAGAATGGTATCTTCAACAATATCTCGCAGCTGTGGAACCACAATCAGTTCTGGGAAATGATGGGCCCTGGCGACAGCGCAATGCCAAGCGAGCTGGAAAAGGCGCTGGTGGAGTCATTCGGCTCGGTTGACGAGTTCAAATCGCAGTTCTCCGCTGCAGGTGCCGGCCAGTTCGGCTCCGGCTGGGCCTGGCTGGTCAAGAACGCCGATGGCTCGCTGGCGGTGACAAAGACCGAAAACGGCGTCAACCCGCTGTGCTTCAACCAGACTGCTCTGCTGGGCTGCGATGTGTGGGAACACTCCTACTACATCGATTTCCGCAACAAGCGTCCGGCCTATCTGACCAACTTCCTGGACAATCTGGTGAACTGGGAAAACGTCGCCTCGCGGATGTAATCTGCAGGCAGATCAACGTCAGGAACGCCCGGTCATCCGACCGGGCGTTTCTTGTTTCGCCGGGCGGCCGGCGCGTATAGCGCACAACAGGCCGGCGGCGGGAACCTGAGGCTGGGAGGCAAAGATGAGTGACGCTGGCAAGGGTATTCTGGCAATGATCGCAGCCTGCCTGGTCTGGGGCCTGTCGGGGATCTATTACAAGGCCCTGTCGCATGTGCCGCCGGAGCAGGTTCTGTCGCACCGCGCGCTGTGGTCGTTCCTGTTCTTTTCTGGCGTGCTCCTGTTCCAGGGCCGGATCGGCGTCTTGGGAACAGCGCTGAGCACCAAGCGCAACGCGGTGTTTCTGGTCCTAGCAACGGCGATGATCTCGCTTAACTGGTTTGTCTTCATTTCGTCAGTGCAGACGGGCCACGCAACCGAAGCAAGCCTGGGCTATTACATCTTTCCTTTGCTGAGCGTGCTGCTGGGACGGCAGGTGTTCAGTGAGCGGCTGACACGGACCCAAGGAGCGGCTGTCGGACTGGCGGCACTGGCGGTTGCAGTGCTGTCATTCGGATTAGGGGCGGCGCCTCTGATCCCGTTGGTTCTTGGTGGCAGCTTTGCTCTGTACGGCGTTGCCAAAAAACAACTTTCTTTGGGTCCGGTGGTATCGGTCACCGCCGAGGTCCTGCTGATCCTGCCGGTGGCGCTGGCGGTGATCTGGCTGACTGGCGGCGCTGGATTTCTGGGCAGTACTGCCGACGCGGCAATGCTGGCGTTTTCCGGTATCCTGACCGGGCTGCCCCTGATCCTGTTCAGCTATGCTGCAAAACGCGTGCGGCTGGGCACCATCGGGGTGCTCCAGTATCTGAACCCGACGCTGCAGTTCCTGGTGGCGGTTTTGGTCTTTTCCGAGCCGTTCACTCCCTGGCACAGCGCCGCCTTTGCGCTGATCTGGAGTGCGGTTGCGGTGTTTTCGTTCTCGGCTCTGCGTCAGGAGCGGGCGTCGCGCAGGGCGGCAATGGCTGCTACCGGAGTGTCGGCCCAAATCAGATAATCCGCTGTGTCCTGACCGGCAAAACCCTGGCTGACTATATGGTTCAGCAGCTCGCGCAGCTTGTCCCAGTAGCCTGCGGTGTTCAGGATCACGATCGGCTTGTCATGCAGGCCCAGCTGGCGCCAGGTGAGGGCCTCGAACAGCTCATCCAGCGACCCGGCGCCGCCGGGCAGCAGAACCACCGCATCGGCGTTCCACAGCATGACCTTTTTGCGCTCATGCATGGTCTCGGTGACGACATAGGTTCTGACATCGGATTTACCGACTTCCCGCTTTTCCAGATGGCCGGGGATCACGCCGAAGGTTTCTGCCCCTGCGGCCTGAGCGGCGCGGGCGACCTCTCCCATCAGTCCGACATCGCCGGCACCATAG
>NZ_JAXMOX010000147.1:0-12099 GCF_034669605.1 Leisingera sp. | reverse complement strand
CCCGGGTGGCGGTAAGACACCCGGGCCAGGGTTTCGGCATCCGCATTGGGCTGCTGCGGTGCCGCGCACCCCGCCAGCGCCAGCAGAACCGCGCCGAGGCACAGAAGATTGCGCACGGCGCGCTCTCCGGATCAGGCGGTCAGGTGGCGAAGATCGCCAGGAAGACGGCGAAAATGACCAGGGCAATGCTGGAGCGGGTGATGAAAGTCAGAAAGCCCGCGTAGACTTTTTCCTGAACCGCGGTGTCCATGGTGCCGTGCTGATGTTCAGCCATGTGAGTTATCCCTCAATTCACGTGCATTTTTCTGGTGATTACTGGATTTGCCGTCCTCTGTCACCACGTCATTCGGGCGCATCAGCCGGAAATACGCGGTGAATTCCGCAGCCATGCCCGCAGTCCTGGCATCCGGCCGGCCCGGCACCGCCGCAGAGGCGAATCGGCCGGGCCCTGCCCTTGGGCTTATACCTGCTCCAAATCCGAAGCGAGCCGGAAGCCGATCCGGTTGGCCGGAGCTTTGTCCTGCGCCTTGGGCACCGCCCGCAGCATCACATTCAGCTGACTGACATGCTGCACCAGCTGGGTGCGCGCACCGGGGCCTTCGCTGCCATAAAAGGTGATGATATCGGGATCGTAATAGCCCATGCCTTCGATCCGGAGCACCCCCGCATTGCCGCCGGCAAAGCCCATCGCAACCTCGTGCTCGGCGTCCAGCTGCTGTTCGAAGTTCTGGATATAAAGAATCAGCCGCTCGTAGGCCCAGCGCGCCGGGCTTTTGGCCGCATCCTGAGTTTGCAGTTTGTCCGGAATCTTGCGCAGGCCTGCACAGGCCTCGGGATCGGTATGAACCTCGTGCACGCAGGGCAGCACCGCCGCCTCTGCCGCTTCGGCGCTGGTAGAAATCTCGTCGCTCATGGTGTCTCCCTCGAATGCGGGGTGCGTCACCCCTTGCGCTGATAGAGCCAAGCGCCGTCTTCGCGTTTCCAGCGGTCCACCTGGCCGGTGTGGTACAGATGATTTACATGGGCCACCGCCTCGACCAGCGCAAGCCCGTACTCGCCTTCAGCGATTGTGCGCTTGAACAGCGGCGCAAAGCAATCGGCGGCTGTCTGCGGCACACTAAGGTGATCCATCAGCCGCTCCAGCGCGCCGTGGTGATTGCCGATCAGCTGCTGCATCCGCAAGGGCAGCCGGGTGAACGGCAGCTTGTGCCCGCCCAGGGCCAGATGATCGGGCCGCGCCAGTTTCGACAGGCGCTCGCAGGCCTCCAGCCATTCGCCCAAGGGATCCGCCATCGGCTCGGTCGCATAAACGCCGATATTGGGGCTGATGGTTGACAGGATCTGGTCGCCGGTGATCACCAGATTGTCGTCGCGGCTCCAGAAGGTTGCCTGTTCGGGGGCGTGGCCGTTGCCGATATGCACATCCCAGACGCGCCCGCCCATGCGGATCACGTCATCCTGCTGAATGCGGGTGAAGCCCAGCGGCATCGGATGAACCGTATCGGCAAAGTTGAAGGGCCGGTCGCTGGCCCGTTTGTCATAGAAGGCCGTGTCCATGCCCGCACTGCGGTAGTAGGCCAGCGTCTCCTCCGGCCAGGTCTCCTGCACATCCAGCGTCAGCATGCGGGCAAACAGCCAGGCGGTGCGGGTGGTGACCAGTTCGGCGCCATGCTGCGACTGGAACCAGCCGGCCAGACCGATGTGGTCCGGGTGGTGATGGGTGCCGACAACCCGGGTGACCGGCTTGCCCTTCAGCGGGCCCGCCATCAGGCTGTCCCAGATCGCCCGGCTTTTGCGGCTGTTGAAACCGGTATCGATCACTGTCCAGCCATTGCCGTCATCCAGCGCGTAGATATTGACGTGATCGAGCTTCATCGGCAGCGGCTGGCGCATCCAAAGGACGCCGTCGGCCACTTCGATGGCTTCGCCCTGTGCGGGCGGTTCTTCCCAAGGGGTGCGGGGGGAGACGTCGGGAATGTCAGTCACAGATCAACCTGCCAATTCATCAAGGGTGAGGGCAAAGACCCCCGCAGCGCCGGCCTGGGCATGGGCCAGCAGGCTGCTATGTTCGGGCAGCATCCGGGTGATGTAGTACCGCGCCAGTTTTTCGCGCGGACCACCCTGATCCGCCATCGCTGCCGCCAGATGGTAATGGCTGCCCAGCACCCGGGCAAAGGCCCGCAGGTAGGGCACGGAACCGGCAAAGCGGTCCTGCATGTCCTGCTGGGCGACCAGCCACTCGGTGGCTTCGCGCAAGCTTTCACAGGCCTGCCAGACGGATTCGGCCATGTTCGGATGGGTGGTGCGGGCGCGTTCGGCCTGCTCTTCGATCTCGTCGATCAGGGCAAATCCCATCTCGCCGCCGTCCATCATCTTGCGCGCCACCAGATCCATCGACTGAATGCCATTGGTGCCCTCGTAGATCGCCGTCACCCGCACGTCGCGGTAATATTGCGCGGCACCGCTTTCCTCGATGAAGCCCATGCCGCCATGCACCTGCACCCCGGTCTCGGCCAGCCGGATACCGGTATCGGTTCCGAATGCCTTGGCTATCGGCGTCAGGAATGCTGCGCGGGCGGCCCAGTCCTTTGCACCGGTGGCGGTCTGCATGTCGATGGCCTGCGCACAGGCCAACAGGATTGCGCGGGAGGCAAACAGGTCCGCCTTCATCTCCATCAGCATCCGGCGCACATCGGCGTGGTCCGCAATCGTGCCGCTGGCAGTCTTGCCCTGTTTGCGTTCCAGCGCATATGCCAGCGCATGCTGATAGGCGCCTTCGCCCGCCCCCACGCCCTGGCCGCCGACGCCGAGGCGCGCATTGTTCATCATGGTGAACATGGCTGCCATGCCGCCATGCTCCTCGCCGATCAGCCAGCCGGTGGCACCGTCATATTGCATCACGCAGGTGGGGGAGCCGTGCAGGCCCATCTTGTGCTCGAGGCTGACGACCTTCAGATCGTTTGCCGCGCCCGGATTGCCATCTGCGTCCGGCAGGAATTTCGGCACCAGAAACAGGGAAATCCCCTTGGTCCCCGGCATGCCGTCCGGCAGCCGCGCCAGCACCAGATGGCAGATGTTGCCGCAGAAATCATTATCGCCCCAGGAGATGAAGATCTTCTGGCCGCTGACCGCATAGGTGCCATCGCCGTTCGGCTCGGCCTTGGAGCTGAGCGCCCCCACGTCCGAACCGGCCTGCGGTTCGGTCAGGTTCATGGTGCCGGACCACTCGCCGGAGATCAGCTTGGGCAGATACAGCTCCTTGATCGCATCCGAGGCGTGATGCTCCAGCGCCTCGATCTGGCCCTGGCTCATCAGCGGTGCCAGCTGCAGCGACAGGCAGGCGCCCGCCATCATTTCGTTGACCGCGGTGGCCACCGTCAGCGGCAGCCCCATGCCGCCATGTTCCTCCGGCGCGCTCATGCCGATCCAGCCGCCCTCGGCGATGGCTTTGAACCCATCGCCGAAACCGGGCGAGGTCCGCAGCACGCCGTTGTCCAGAAAGGCCGGGGTCAGATCCCCGTTGCGTTGCAAGGGGGCCATCACTTCGCCGCACATCTTGCCCGCCTCGTTCAGGATCGCACTCACCACATCCGGCGTTGCCTCGGCAAAGCGGTCTGTGGCCGGGATGGCGTCATAGCCGACGACGTGGTTCAGCAGAAACTCATACTCGGAAACGGGGGCACGGAAAGTCATGGGCGTCCTCTGGAGGTCATTTAAGGGGCAACCTGGCACGGGCGGCCTTGGCTTCCCGGCACTGGCCTATTATGGTCACTGGCTTGACCGATTACCTAATCGGACGCTCATCTCAATCAACCAAAACGCCGCGTCACCTGGAATGCCCCTGCACAGCACCGAAATTCTTGCCGCCACGGCAACCGGCATTGCCCGCGCCGCCCAATTGCTGCGGGACGGCAAGCTGGTCTCTTTCCCGACCGAGACGGTCTATGGCCTTGGCGCCGATGCCCGGCAGGGCAAGGCTGTGGCAGCGATCTATGAGGCCAAGGGGCGGCCCTCCTTCAACCCGTTGATCGCACATGTGCATTCCGCAGAGGCCGGCCGCCGCTATGTGGTCTGGAACGAAACCGCTGAGCGGCTGGCACAGGCCTTCTGGCCCGGTCCGCTGACCCTGGTGCTGCCGCTGCGCGCGGGCCACGGAATATCGCCGCTGGTCACTGCCGGCCTCGGAACTTTGGGCTTGCGCGTGCCAGCGCATCCCGCAGGCCAGGCCCTGCTGCAGGCGCTGGACGGTCCGGTGGCCGCGCCCTCCGCCAATCCCTCGGGCAGGATCAGCCCCACCACCGCGGCCCATGTGCGGGCCGGGCTGGACGGCCGCATCGCCGCGATTCTGGATGACGGCGCCTGCGGGGTCGGGCTGGAATCGACCATTGTCGGGCTGGCAGGCCCGGCGCCGATGCTGCTGCGCCCGGGCGGGCTGGCGGCAGAAGATATCGAGGCCGTGCTGGGCAAACAGCTGGTACTGCGCGACGTCGAGGACCCGCTGACCGCCCCGGGCCAGCTGCTGTCCCACTACGCCCCGGGCGCGCCGGTCCGGCTGAACGCCGTCAAGGCTGAGGATGGAGAGCTGTATCTTGGGTTCGGCCCGGGAGGAGGCGATCTGAACCTCTCCGCCAGCGCAGACCTGGCCGAGGCCGCCGCCAATCTTTTTGGCCACCTGCACCGTCTCGACGCCCTTGGCAAACCCATCGCGGTGGCGCCGGTTCCGGATCACGGATTGGGCGAAGCCATCAACGACCGGCTTGTCCGCGCTGCCGCGCCCAGGGATTGAGCCGCCCTGGCACCCGGCCGTCCGGCCAAGACACTCCCGCCCGATTGAAACCGATCAAAGACGAGTGCCAATCTGTTTGGCATAGCGCTGCGCAAGCGCGGCGCGGCGTCTCATATCAGCCGCTCAGGCGTGGCCGGCGCTGGCTGACAATGTCAGCGGATCGACCCCAAGGGTTTTTAGCGATGCTTCCCATTTGCTGTCGTCCGCCAGGCTGAAAACAAGCTCCGGGCTGGCGTCGGCCGTCAGCCAGCCGTTCATGGCAATCTCCGCTTCCAGCTGACCCGGCCCCCAGCCCGCATAGCCCAGCAGCACCAGCAGTTGCTCCGGTCCCTGCCCCAGGGCGATGTCTTCCAGGATGTCCAGCGTCGCGGTCATCGAAAACCCGCCCGGCACCTTCAGCGAGCTGACGTCCGATTCGTAATCCGGCGTGTGCAGCACAAACCCGCGCTGGGTCTCCACCGGACCGCCGAACCGCACCGGCAATGCCGCCGCCGCGCTGCCCTCTTCGCCCATGTCCAGCTGCTCCAGCAGATCGCCCAGCGCCACCCCGTCCGCAGGCTTGTTGACGATGAGGCCCATCGCCCCTTCCTCACCATATGAGCACAGGAAAACCACCGAATGCTCAAACCTTGGGTCGCCGATTCCGGGCATTGCAATCAATAGCTTGCCAGTCAGATCCATGTAATTCCGTCTTTCCTGCTGCCTGTCTCCACCATGACGCCCCCCCGGGCCGCACGCAAGGGGTGCAAAGGGTCAGCCCGGTCAAGCCTCCGGCAAAATTGCCGCAAACCTGCCCCTACTCCAAGACAATGACCGGAACGTGACTTGGCAAACCCTGCTGCCAGGCGCATGTATCGGGGCATGAGACCGAAGCTGAACAGACCCATGGCCGCCCTGGCGGTTTTGCTTGCCGCGGCATCAGGCGCCCCGGCCCTTGCCGGCGCCGCCGACGGCGGGATCGTGCAGATAGAAGTGCTGGACGGCGGCATGACCCCGCGCGGCACCTATATGGGGGCGCTGCGGATCAAGCTGCAGCCCGGCTGGAAGACCTATTGGCGCGCGCCTGGCGACGCCGGCATTCCGCCCAGCTTTTCCTGGCGCGGCGCGCGCAATGTGGGCGGGCTGTCGATCACCTGGCCCGCACCCGAGGTTTTTCAGACCTCCGGCTACCGCACCATCGGCTATCACGACCAGCTGGTGCTGCCGCTGGAGATCACTCCGGAAACGCCGGGCAAGCCGGTGCGCCTGAAAGGCCGGATGCAGCTGGGTGTCTGCAAGGACGTCTGCGTACCGGCCGAGCTGAGCTTTGACCACCAGCTGGACAGCACCGCAGGCCGCAACCCGGCAATTGCCGCTGCGATGGCCAGCCGCCCCTGGTCGGCCAAGGAAGCCGGTGTGCGCCATGCCGCCTGCAGCCTGCGCCCGTCCGAATACGGCATGAAGGTCACCGCCCGCATCTCGATGCCCTCTGCCGGCGGCAAGGAGGTTGCGGTGATCGAACCGGGCAATCCCAAGCTGTTTGCCGGTGAGACCACCACGCGGCGCGAAGGCGGGCAGCTGGTGGCTGAAGCCGAATTCCTGCCTGCCGATGACAGTGCCTATGCCATTGACCGCTCGCAACTGCGGATCACCGTGCTGGGGCAGAACCACGCGGTGGACATCCAGGGCTGCAGCGCCGGATGAGCCCTGCCGCCAGTCCCCAGCGTCCGGTTCTGGGCACCATTGCCGTGGTCTGCCGCCGCATCGGCGGCCGGGACCAGGTGATTCTGGTGCAGCGCGGCAAAGAGCCGAATGCGGGCTGGTGGGGCTTTCCCGGCGGCCATGTGGAGATGGGGGAGACCGCCCTGCAGGCCGCCGCGCGTGAGCTGCAAGAGGAAACCGGGGTTATTGCCAGACCGCTGGAGTATCTTACCAATGTCGATGTGATTGCCCGCGGCGAGACTGGCGCGGCACAGCGCCAGTATCTGCTGACGGTGGTCCTGTGCGGCTATATCAGCGGCGAGCCGGTGCCGGATGATGACGCCGAACAGGCCGAGTGGATCCCGATTGCCGAGATCGAAACCCGCGGACTGCAGCTGCTGGAACAGGTGGCGGATGTGGCCCGGCTGGCTCAGGCCCGCTGGCGGGCGTTGAACCGGTAGGCGGCGCTTCCGGCCAGATAGGCCAGCAGCGCCAGAACCAGCGCCCCCGCAACGCAGGCCAGCAGCCCGGCGCGCACCGGCTCCATCGCCGCCAGCGCGGGAAAAGCCCGCAGCACCGGATGCAGCGCGCCGGTGGCCATGGCCCAGCCCAGCGTCAGCACCAGCCAGCCAAGCTTAGCCAGCGCGGTGCCCAGCACCAGCCAGCGCAGCCCCCCTGCGCCGCGCCGCAGAGCCCGGCGCAGCGAAGTCATCGGGCGCGTCAGATCCCGCTGCATGGCCACCAGTGCAGGCACCACCAGCAGAACCAGGAACATGCCGAACCCAAGGCCATAGACGAGCGTGATCACCGTCGGTTTCAGGAACTGCGCCTGTTGCGAGCGTTCGAACAGCAAGGGCGCCAGACCCAGAACCGTGGTCATCGTGGTCAGCATCACCGGCCGCAGCCGGTCCGCCGCCGCATCGATGATCGACGGCACCAGCCCGCGGTCTTCGGCGTACTGGTCGATGGTGGTCACCAGCACGATGGAATCGTTGATGATGATCCCGGTCATCCCCAAAAGACCCACCACAGTGAACATGCTCAGCGGCACCTCCCACATGTAATGCCCCCAGATCGTCCCGACGAGGCCGAAGGGAATGATTGCCATCACCACCAGGGGCCGGGTCCAGCTGGCAAAGATCCAGGCCAGCACCAGGTAGATTCCCGTCAGGCACAGAATCAGCCCGGTGCCCGCCTCTTGCAGGAAGGTCTGCTCCTGCTCTGCGAGGCCCGACAGGGTCCATTCCACCTGCCGCTCGCTGGCAATCTTCGGCAGGATTTCGTCCTGAAGCGCTTTCATCACCGCTTCGGCCCGGGCGGGATCGTCCTCGGAGATATCGCCCGAGACACTGATCACCCGGATGCCGTTTTCCCGCCGCACGGTGGAAAAGCCAGTGCGCTGGGTGACCGAGACGATATCGGCCAGCGGCACGTAGATACCGCTGGGCGCCCGCATCAGCGTGCGCTCCAGGAAATCGGCGGTCAGCTCATTTTCGGGCAGCTCTACCCGGATGGTGGCACTGCGCGGCCCGTCCGGGTAGGTGGCCGCCTCAATTCCATTCAGCCGCGCCCGCAGTGCCTGGCCAAGGCTGCCGATGGTGAAATTCAGCGCCTGCCCCTGCGGGGTGAGGTCGAGGATCACCTCCTCCTTGTCGTAGGCCAGATTGTCCTCGACGGCTGAAACCTCGGGAAAGCGCAGCAGTGCGGTTTTCAGGTCTTCCGAGGCATCCTTCAGCACCTGCACGCCGGGGCCGGAGAACTGCACGTCAAGCGCATCGCCGCCCGGTCCGGAACGCCAGCTGCGGAAAGACACCGTCTCGGCCATCGGATGCCGTGCCACCCGCTCCTGCAGCTCAGCGACAAACGCAAAGCTGGAATAGGGGCGCAGGTCGGCGTCGATCAATTCAATCGAGATCCCGCCCAGCAGATCTGTGTCCTTGGCCTCAACCCCGCCCAGGCCGCGGCCGGCATTGCCGCCCACCTCGGCCATGACGAAATCCAGCGGATTGCGGCCATAGCGGGTGGCATATTCCGCGCCCAGCGCCTCGGTCGCGCGTTGCATTTCCTGCATCATCGCCAGGGTGTCACTACGGCTGGCGCCCTCCACCATGGCGAAATTGCCGGTCACCGAGCCGCGCTCAGGCGCGTTGAAAAAGCGCCACTGCACATCGCCGCTGATGAACAGCGCCGCCTGGCTTGCCAGAACTGCAAGCGCCCCGGCCAGCACGGCATAGCGGGCCTGGACCACCCAGCCCATGAACGGGCGGAACGCGTTGTCGCGCAGCCAGCGGAAGCCGCGGTTCACCATCCGGTTCGGCCAGTCATACCAATGCCGCGCCTGGGCATGTGTCAGCGCATGGGCCAAGTGGTTGGGCAGGATCAGAAAACATTCCACCAGCGAGGCCGCCAGCACCGCGATCACGGTGAAAGGGATATCGCGGATCAGCTCGCCAAAACGCCCCCCCACAAGGGTCAGGCCAAAAAAGGCGATGATGGTGGTCAGCGTTGCCGCGAAGACCGGCATCGCCATGCGCCGGGCCGCGTTCTCGGCGGCCTGAACCGGGCTTTCGCCCAGCCGCCGCACCCGGAAATCGGCGTGTTCACCCACCACGATGGCATCGTCCACCACGATCCCCAAGGTGATGATCAGGCCGAACAGGCTGACCATATTGATGGTGATCCCGGCAGCATACATCAGCGCCACGGCGGCAAACATCGAGGCGGGGATGCCCATTGCCACCCAGAAGGCAATGCGGGTGTTGAGGAACAGGAACAGCAGGCACAGCACCAGGGCGAGCCCCATCAGCCCGTTGTCGACCAGGATATCCAGCCTGTTGGTGATGTGCTCGGCCCGGGTGCGGATCAGCTGTGCCGTCACCCCCTGCGGCAGGCTGGCCTGCATTTCCGCAACCACCTCCTGGACCTTGCCCTGCAGGCGGATGGCATTGCCCTGGTCCGAGCGGTCAACCCGGATCGACATCGCCGGATGCTCGCCGACGAAATAAGAGCGGTTGCGGTCCACTCCCTCCACCCGCACCTGTGCCACATCCGCGATGGTCAGCACCGAGCCGTCGGGATTGGTGCGCAGAACGATCGCTTTCAGCTCATCGGGCTGGCGTTTCTCGCTGCCGGTGCGGACCCGCGCATTGGCGCCGGTCACATCGCCTGCGGGGTCGGCGTCCACCTCGGCGGCAATGGCCCCGGCGATCTTGCGCATGCTGATGTCATGGGTGATCAGCTTGGCAGTGGGCACCTCGACGATGGTCTCCGGCGCCGCCACGCCGCGGATGGAGGTCCGGGTGACGCCGGCCTCGAACAGGCGGGCGACCAGTTCGTCCGCGAAAAGGCCCAGCTGCGCCGCCCCGACCGGCCCGGTAATCACCACATCGGTCACCCGGTCGCGCCAGGCGCCGCGGCGCACTTCCGGCTCCTCTGCCTCCTCCGGCAATGTGGTGATGCCGTCGACCGCTGCCTGCACATCGTCGGTTGCCTGCCCCATGTCCGAGCCCGGCTCAAACTCCAGGGTCAGCGTTGCCCATCCTTCACGCGAGCTGGAGACGGTCTCCTCCACACCGTCCACGGCCAGGAGCGCCGGTTCCAGAACCTGCACGATGCCGCTGTCCACATCCTCGGGGCCGGCGCCCTCCCATTCGACGGTAACGGTGACGCTTTCGACAATCACATCCGGGAAGAACTGCGCCCGCATGTTGGGCATTGCTGCGGCCCCCAGCACCAGCATGATCACCAGCAACAGGTTCGCGGCGGTGCGGTGGCGGGTGAAGTAACTGAACAGCCCGCGGGCCGGCCGGGGGAGCTTGCGGGCCATGCGCTTCAGCCTCCCATCCGGGTTTCGATGCGGGAGACCAATTGCGCGGGCACCTTGGCCTCGGCCAGCTGCTGCAGCATCCTGGCCTTCATCTCCGACGGCATCCGGCTGTTGCCTTCCACCATGGCCACCAGTCTTGCCCGGCGCTCATCGCTCAGTTCGATCAGCTCGGGCAGCGTCGGTGCCGCGGCGCCCTGGCGCAGCGGACGCACTTTGATGCCAGGCCCCAGAAGCGGTGTGCGGCCGGTCACAACCTCGCGCCCTTCCAGTCCCGATCCGCGGATCAGCACGTCGCCGCCCTGACGGCGCACCAGCTCAACAGCCAATGCTTCCAGCCGGTCCCCGGCGCCCAGCACCAGAATAGAACCATCCGCGCCCAGCGCCGAGGCCGGAACACGGGCCACCGCTGCGACCTCAGGCTCAGTCACTTTCACGGTGACAAAATCGCCCGGTTCAAACCCCGGCGCGGCCTGCAGCCGGGCATAAACAAGCCGCCCGGTCTGCCCGTCGCCGGCAGCGCCGCTGGCGCGGGAAATCTGCCCCGTGGCGCTGAGACCCGCCCCGGCCGCATCCAGTGTCACCCGTACCGGCGCCTGCAGCAGATCGCCATCAGCGCCGAGCAGCCTTGTGTATTGCGCGGTTGAGACCCGGAACGCTGCCTCCAGCAGATCCGGATCAACCAAATCCGCCAGCTTTTCATTGGCTGAAACCAGCCGTCCCTGCACCAGGTTCACGGCTTGTAAGGTCCCGTCAAAACCCGCTTTGATCGTGGTATCGTCCAGCTCGCGCCGTGCCTCGTCCAGCGCGATTTTCGCCCGGGCCACACGGGTGGCAGCCTGATCGGCGCGCGCTTCGGCCTGGCTGACGGCCTGGCGGCGCGAGATCACCGCCTGGCGCGCCTGAACCGCCGCAAATTCTGCTGTTTCCACGGTGGCAGCGGTGCCGACACCGCGCTCCTGCAGGTCCACTTGCCGCTGAAACGCCCGCTGGCGCAATTGCGCCTGGTCCTGGGTGGCCTGCAATTCGTCCTGCGCCAGGATCAGCGCCCGGCCGGCATCGCGTTCCTCGGCGCGGGCATCCATCATGTCAGCCTCGGCCCGGTCCAGTGCGGCTTGCGCGTCCACCGGATCGATTTGCACCAGCACCTCGCCCGCACGGACCGCGCCGCCTTCCTCGAAATCCTCGGCCAGCTGCACCACCCGGCCGCCAACGGCCGTGCGCAGCTCCAGCGTGCGGCGGCTTTCCACCCGGCCAAAGGCGGTCAGCTCCGGCGCCACAGTCTGCAGGTCCGCCGTCACCACATTGACCGCAAACACCCGTTCGCGCACCGGCGGCGTCTTTTTCTCCGCATTCAGCTGTGCATCAATCGCACTGAAAATCAGCTGCCCGGCATAAAGCAGCAGCGCCACCGTTACGGCCGCCAGGAACACCCCTGTCACACTCTGACGCAAAAAGCGCATGTCTCTCCCTTCCGGTGGCGGATGCTGCCGGGGCCGCCATTGCAGCCAGCCAAATTGCAAATGCCTTGTGCCCGCTTGGAAATATACGATTTTCCGCACAGGTTTACGAGGTTACACGCCGTACCGGATTACTTCCGGCGCAGTTGTTCCTCCAATCTGGGCATAATTTCCACGAAATTGCAGGGCCGGTGGCGGTAATCGAGCTGTTTTGACAGGATTTCATCCCAGCCGTCCTTGCAGGCGCCGGGGCTGCCGGGCAGTGCAAACAGATAGGTGCCGCCCGCAACGCCGCCGGTGGCCCGCGACTGCACCGCGCTGGTGCCGATCTTCTGCATCGAAACCAGGGT
>NZ_JAXMOX010000146.1:0-12101 GCF_034669605.1 Leisingera sp. | reverse complement strand
CGCCCGCTGCCGTCCCCCCGGGTCAGGGCGGTATAACTGACAACGCCATTGCTGCCGGCCCTGGTCTGCGGCTCGTTGAATTCGGTGACCGGGATCAGGTCGCATTGCTTGAAGGTATGGATGGTCTGGCCGTCAAAAACGGTTCCAATGATACACATGGATGTGTCTTTCGCTGAACTTCCTGGAGGGTTCAGATGATGTTCACAGATCCATCGGGCACGTACATGTAGCAGAAAAAGCCATAGGTCACGGCGTATGCATTGAAGTCCTTGCCGGTGCCGTTGGTCTTGATCGGCCCCTGGTTGACCCGCCAATTGGCGCTTGCCGGATCAGTGATCGGGTTGCCGGCAAAGTCGAAATTCGTCACCTGGTCGCCGCCATCCTTTTGAAACCAGGACATCGGCGACAGGCTGTCGCACCGGGCCCAGTGGTAGTCCCCTGGCCAATTGGCCTCTGGATCGCCGCCGATGGCATTTTCCGGCGGCGAAAACATCAGGGCAACGTAGTGCCCGCCCGAGCCTGAGGTGGACGTATGTTGTTCGATATCGGCAAGCGTGGTGCCGACATAGATCAGCCCGTCATTGACGGCATTGTCGCGCACATGCTCGGCGGTGAAATTTTGCGAAAGCGCCGGTGCACCGCTGGCGCGGCCGGGCTGGGGGAAGGAGTTCGAAGGGATATTGCAGCCATAGGCATAGCAGTTGTTGTTGGGCTGGTACTTCGCCGACATGAAGGACCCTTGGCAATCGCCCGCCGGGTCATAGCCGGTGTTGGTATCACGGACGCTGGCGGCATATTTCGGCACGTTGCCCCAGGCGGTCTCGACGTAATTCGGGGCAATCAGCGCTCCGTCAGGCGCCTCCTCCCTGATGGAGTGGCGCAGATCACCTTCGGCCATGCGGCCGCTGAATTTGAATGCAGGCGTCATGATATTCTCCCGTGTTATTAGATCAGTTTTACGAATAGAGCGTGGCGGACAGCGTCTGGCCTGAATAGTTGTAGACGCTGAGCGCGAGGTCGCCGCTGCCATAGGAGCCGGAGAACATCAGCACGGAAGAGGCACCGCCGCTGACACCGGTGTCAGTGGCCCAGATGGGTTCGTTGTCGGCACTGGGCAGTACCAGATTGCCGTCATTCTGCATGAACAGGCTGCCGGGATGGCCTGCGGCCTGGCTTCCGAAGGGGGCCCACAGGAATGTCCCGTCGCTGGCGCTCAGGACCGGGCCGGAGGCCGGGTCGTTGCTGAGGGTCGCGCTGCCATCCAGCGCCATGATCGACTGGCCTGCCAGCAGCCGGCTGTTGCTGCGGCTGTCCAGACGGCTGACATTCTGGACCTCCCCGAACAGGTTAAGCTGGATAAGGTCCTTGACCTGATCAGCCGTCCAGCTGTTGCCGGCCGCGGCGGCTTGCAGGATCATTGTCTTGGTAAAGGCTGCCATCGGCGTCATGTCCGAGGCGCTGAGCGCCCCCACATCGGGCAGCCACGCCCCCGAGGCATAGGCCGAGTCATTCACGGTTCCGGCAATCACCTGTGTGCTGTCGGCAATCACGATACCGGCATCATTGGCGGCTTTCAGAGCGGCATAAACCGCGCCTTCTGAGACGTTGTCCGGATTGCCGGAGGGGAAGTTGCCTTCGCCATAGGATTCCAGCACCAGGCCCTTCAGGCCCGTGCCCACTGCTGCAGTGATCAGGTTGGCGATGATGGCGGTGCCGCTGGTTGTGCTGTAGGCGGCTGGAAAGGCGTTGAACTGCATCACCGGGAAATCATCGATGGCATCAGAAATGGCACGCAGCTGGGCCTGCGCAGCGGCCAAGGCGGTGGCGTTGTCCAGGCTGACACTGGTGCTGACCGGATCCGGCAGCATCCGGTCCGGATATTGCGTCAGCCGGATGCCGTATTGCGCCAGCGGCGGGTAATTGGGTGAATTGAACGCCACGAACTCGCTGGCATTCACTTTCAGCACCCGGTCGCCGCGGTAAAGGCAGCTGTCGAAATAGTCCCCGACTTCGGAAATGCCGAGCCGCGCGCAGGCCACCGCACCGCAGTAATTCCGAAACGCATCTGTGTTGAAGTTGAGCGTCAGGTCCGAAGTGTCCCCTGGCATGGTCTCGGCAAACATCGGCACTTGCGAACCGGTGATGATCACCGGTTTGGACAGCAGGGCGGTTCCGACCCCCTGGGCGTCGAAGACATTCAGCAGAAACGGCAGGGCGGAGCCGGTGAAATCCATCGAGTCGGTGCCGTGCAGAATGACGAACCCATCGTAATCCGCGCAATGGTCGAGAAAATAGCCTGCCATCAGGCACCAGTCGCTTGTCTGTAAGTTGGTGCTGTCCAAAGTTCCTGTCGTGCTTTCCGGAAAAACCAGATCAGTCTCGTAAACCAAAGTGGTGTCCGGGAACTGCTCAGCCAGGACCGGGTCGCGAATGCTTTGTGACGCTGCAGCGAAATCGGCAGCCGACATCGGCGCGAGCGGGTCGCCGACGCAGCTGATAGTGCCGCCGGTGTTAATGATGCAAATCTTAACGACCTCAATCTTCCCAAAAATACAAGCATTAGATGATTGTGTTGCCCTTCTTGCACTCAATAGGGGCGGCTTGGGCCGGGCCTCACAATCGGATTGAGGTTCGTTTTTTTAATCAACGTGGTTTGAAGGTGTTGGTGTGCGCAATAGTCAAGCTTGCCGGTTGCCCAAACTCCTCCTTCGACAATCACGTTGAGTATCTAGCTGAAAGAGCCCGCGCTCCTCGTGGAACGCGGGCACAACAATCGCGGCTGGACAGCGGGACCGCTGTTTTCCGGTCTACTTGAGCTTGGGGCTGTCTGCCAGTTTCAGCCAGACTACCCCGGCGATAATGACCGCCAGCCAGAACGATTGCGCGAGGGTCAGGGGCTGGTCCAGCAGCACGGCACCCAGAACCGCCGCGCCGATCGAGCCGATCCCGGCCCAGACGGCGTAGCCGATACCCACATCGATGGATTTAAGTGCAACGCTGAGGAAATAGAGGGTCAGCAAGAAGAACACGATAGCCGACGCGGACCAGGTCAGGACGGTGAAGGCCTGGCTGCCGCCTACGCTCAAGGCGTAGCCGACCTCGAAGGCCCCCGCCAGCAGCAGAGCGCCCCAGGCGCCCTTGTTACCTGTCTCCGCCGCTGGAAACGCAGAAGTACGTGTGTCAGTCATGATGTATTCCTTTGTGTCTGTTCAGGGAATTGGAAGGCGGATTGGTTCACGCGGCGCCGCTCATCCGCAGGCCGACAACACCGCCGATGACGATCAGGATGCCGATGCCTTTGGAGAGGCTCAGGCGCTGGTTGAAGAAAACCGCGCCAAGCGCCACGATCCCGACCCCGGCAAGCGCAGTCCACATGGAGTAGCCGACACCGACGTCAAAGGTCAGCAGGGCGAGGCTGAGGAAAATCGTTGCAATCACACCGCTGACAAGCGTGATCGCGGTCCATTTGCCGTTTTTGAAGCCTTCCGATTTTCCGGCGGCGATGGCCACGATGATCTCAAAAACAACTGCGATCAAAAGATAAATCCACTGCATTTCCGTTCCTTTCAAGTTGAGCCCGTTCGTGCGGGACGCGGGTGTTTGGGTGGCCCTACTGCAGGTGTGGAGGGCCGCTTATTTACTTGCACATGCAACATAATGAAGGGCGCCCGTGCCTGTCAATAAACTTATTTGTGCATGCACATATTTTGCTGGAAAGTCTTTTTAGGTAGAGCGCCGGCTGAGGCAGCCCTCCGCCGAAGTATCTTCAGGCTTCTGTCAGGACGCAAAGAGCGCGGGCGGACGCGCGGGCTTCCTCTTGTTCAAAGGTCTTCTTCAGCACGCGTTCCAGGCAGTCTTGGAACACCGGGGCGACCTCCTCGATGTATTTCTTGCCGTGCTCATTCAGGACGCAGTACTTGCCCCGTTTGTCGCTGGGGCAGCTGTCGCGGAAAACAAACCCCCTTTTCTCCAGCCGCTCGACCACACGCGTGGTCGAGCTCTGGGTCAGCATAAGGGTTTCCGCCAGTTCCTGCATGCGCAGCTCCAGGTCGGGCTGTTCTGACAGATGTTTGAGGGTCCGGAACTCGCTGAGACCAAGGTCGCTGGATCTGCGCAGCTCTTCCGTGAGCTGGTTTTCGATCCCGTAGAACAAGGCCGTTACCTGATCCCAAACATCTAGTTTCATTGCATGGCTCCTTTGTCCTGCATGTGGTGCGCGATACACGTTTGCTTTTGCAAGCAAAGATATGGTCTCTGCGCGCCACTTGCCAGACTTGGAAGTCACATTGACGTTACATTCTTGGAAAAAAGCGCCCCATACCCTTCAATGGAGGGCTGAACACCGGCTGCTTGCAGAGCGCCCCAAAACAGAACCTGGTTTGCGGTCAGCATTTTGATGCCCAGCTGGCTTTCGACGGCATCAATGACGCCGATAGCCCGCTGGCCATTGCCTCCCACAAAAACAGCGTCAGCGCCGGCAGGGGCCACCGTTGTCTTGATCCAGTCATAAAGCGCGGGAGGGGACACATACTTCTGACCGCTTTTCAGGCCGCAGGGCGCGTGGTGAACCACGTCAAAGCCCGCAGCCTCGAAGTAGCGCGCGCCGAGAGTATCAAGGTGTTCGTCAAACCAGGCCGGGTTAACGATAGCCAGCCGTTTGACACCAAGACTGCGCAGGGCAGATTCGGCGGCAAGACAAGTGGTGACCACCGGGATTCCTCTGAGACGGGGGCGCAGACGCTCCACCAAAGCACGCTCACCCTCCGGGCCGTGCTTGTAAGCGGAACTCGTAAACGCCAGCCCCAGGGCCGTGAGCGGCGAGTCACAAAGAGAGGCGGCGATGTCATCGATGTAGGGGGGCTTGGTGAAGCTCTCTACCGGGTCATGTGGAATCTTTGGGTCCATTTCACCACCAGCGCGCATCGCGCTGAAGCCGATACGTGCGCCGTGGACAGAGACCTGCGTGCCGCCAAGTGCGGCACATTCGGCCTCGGGGCCAACGTCAGCATGCGGAACCACCAGCCCGAGACGCGCGGTGGCCGACCATCCGTCGGGGCGGAA
Organism: Leisingera sp.; assembly: GCF_034669605.1. GTDB lineage: Bacteria > Pseudomonadota > Alphaproteobacteria > Rhodobacterales > Rhodobacteraceae > Leisingera. The sequence goes on along the minus strand of NZ_JAXMOX010000146.1, from coordinate 7,040 downwards.
AATCTTGTCTTGAATCGTCATTTTTCAACTCTCCTGAACTGAGGGGATTGGTTTTCAAAAGGGGTGAGGGCACCGGACACCGCCAGATGATGGGTCGGCAGGGGGAAATGCTCGGGGAAGCCGGACAGCAGCCGGTAGGACGAGCCATAGCCGTAGCCGTACTGGGCCGCCTCGCTGGCGCTGACAGCATAGAGGACTTCGGACACGCCTGCGAACAACGCCGCCATGTAGCACAGCGCGCAAGGTTCGCCGGAAGCCAGCAGCACGGTGCCCGCAAGGTTGGTGCGGCCGTGCCGGGCGCAGGCATTGCGGATAGCGCAGACCTCCGCGTGGGCGGTGGGGTCATGATCTTCCAGAACCGTGTTGACACCAGAACCCAGTACCCGGCCATCCGGGGTAACCACCTGGGCCGAAAAAGGTACGCCGCCTTCTGCCACTCGGGCTTCCGACAATGCGACAACATCTTGCATCAGCCGTTCGGCGCGCTCGGGTGCGAGAATGCTCCGGCTCATACCTGTTCCTCCGCAGCAAGGGATTGGAGGGCGCTGCGCAGGCCCTCGGCCGTGGGCATCCCTTCGATGCGGGCAGTACCGATCACGATGGTGGGCACCGCCTTGATCTGTTGCGCTTCGGCTTCGCGCAGGGCTTCGGCGTGGCGGGTGCGATAACGCCCGTCCTGCAGCGCCTGACGCAGCACGTCGCCATCCAGCCCCACCGCTTCGGCCAGCGCGACCAGAACCTCGATATCGCCGATGTCGCGATCCTGCACAAAAAAGGCGTTAAAAACCGCAAGCGTGTATTCATGGCCGCGGTCATGGTCGCTGGCGAAGGCGAAACCTTCAAAAGCGAGGGCGCTGCGCGGCTGCGGTGAAATCGTGGGCAGAGTAATTTCCTGACCCAGCCGCCGCGCAAGCGGGTAAACCGAGCGCTGCCAAATCTCAGGCAGATAGGGATCTTCCGGGCGCAGGGTTGGGACCGGATCGGGACGCAGTTCAAACGGATGCCAGATGATCTCTGCGGCTTCTGCTGCGGCGGCCTCGCGAATCAGCGGCTCCGCCAGCAGGCAGTAGGGACAGACAAAATCTGAATAGACATGGATTTGTTTCACGGGTTCGGAGTCCTAAGTGAGAAAGGGCTGAGGGCGGCGCTAAAGCGCCGCTATCTCGCGTTCACGGGGCACGCGCAGGCTGTCAGGCACCATCAAGGGGTGGTGCCTGCCAACATGCTGTACCAGCTGTTCTGCCGTTGGCGCTTCGAACCGCACCGGGCTGTCAAGATACTGCATCTCCTGGCCGTCCATATGACCTTGGACAAAGGCATCGCCGGTCCCGTCAAACTCCAGCGGCGGAATGCGGTAGATCCGGCACAGAAGCTGGTTGAACACCGGCGCCGCCTTGACCCACCTCCCCTGAAGCCAGACCTGGTTGAACCAGTGCAGAAACACATCGCCGCCCACCAGCTTGGTCAGGTTCGGAGAGGAGATGTGATTGCGCACGCGGGCTGCTGCTATCCGGCAGGGGATGCCTTGCGAGCGGCACAGCGCTGCAAACAGGATCGCTTTGTGCAGACAGAACCCGCGCCGCGCCTTGAGGATCGAACTGGCCTTCAAATCATTATCCGAAAGTCCGGTGCCAAAGACCTCGTAGGAGATCCCGTCCCGCACGGCGTAGTAAAAGGCGACCGCTTTGGCAGTGTCATCCTCTGCACCATCCGCCAGCGCCCGTTCCGAAGCTGCGCGCACATCGGGGTGCTGGATGTCAAGCACTTCCGTGGCGGTCAGGGCAGCGCGCTGCTCCGGGGCCAGGCCATTCATGATCCGACTCCCATCATTGCAGCGATGCGGCCGCGCTGGATGTCGTTGGTGCCGGAATAGATTGGCGCCGCCAGAGCATCCGCGACCCCCGCACCAAGGCCAGTCTCCTCCAGGTAGCCAACCCCGCCGTGCAGGTGGACCGCATCGATGGCATTGGCCAGCAGCGCCTCGCTGACGTAGATCTTGGCGATCGCCACATCGCTGGTCACGTCCTTGTTCCGGGCCTGCCGGGCCGCCGCAGTCAGGATGCACTGCCGCGAAATCTCATAGCGCATCTTCATATTGGCGATACGGTGCGAAACCGCCTGAAAGTCGCTGATCGGGCGGCCGAACTGGCGGCGTTTGCGCACATGGCGCACGCAGCGCGCCAGCGTGTGCTTCATCTGTCCGACATTGGCCATGAAGGAGTAGAGGATCTCCTGCTTCATCACATGGTTCAGCACCATGAAGCCCGCGCCTTGGCGCCCGATCAGCCGGCTGGCAGGCACCCGGCAGTCCCGCAGCCGCAACGGCCCGTTCATGGAGGTTTTCAAGCCCACCAGCGGCTTGGCCGCGGCGACAGTCAGCCCGGGAGTGCCCCGGTCCACCAGGAATGCGGAAACCGCGCCGGCACCAGTGCCGGCGGTCCTGGCATAGATCACGAAGACGTCCGCGATTGGTCCGTTGGTGACAAAAGCCTTGTCACCGTCAAGCACGTAGTCCGGTCCGTCGCGGCGGGCTGCGGTGGTCATGGCGAGCGCGTCAGACCCGGCTTCTGCCTCGCTGATCGCATGGGCGCCGATCCGTCGCCCGGCGGCCAGCTCCGGCAGCACTTCGTCGCGCAGCTCTTCGCTGGCGAACCTGTCGAGCGCTGTCAGGGTACTGGCGAGATGCGTTGCAACCGCGAAAGTGAAGCCGCCATCGCGGCATTCTTCGCCCAAACGCTCCATCGCATGAATGATGCCGATGTTACGCTCCGCAAAGGGTTTGCCGCGGTCGCAGGCGAGGCGGAACAGGCCGGTGTCGCTGATGGCCTTCCACCGCGGGCAATCCGGTGCGGGCGGTTCCGCACTGCTGTTCCAGGTCTGGCCAGCCTGGGCGATGGTGGCTGCAAGGGGGCTGTCCCCCTTGTCAAATGCAATATCCAACATGATGTGCCTGCCCGCTTCAGTACTGCGAATACCCGGCCGCATCGAGCTGGTGGTGCTCGGTGCCGTCGAGAGGCGGATTGAACACGCTGACCAGATGCAGGTCTTCTTCCGGATCGGCGATCAAATGATGGGCGTCATGCTGGTCCAGCACATACAGAGAGCCGGGCAGGACTTCGAGGACGGTCTGGCCATCGGCGCTGACCACCTTGCCCTGGCCCTTGATGCAATAGCAGGCCTCCAGGTGGCGGCGGTACTGCAGCTTTGACTCGGTGCCGCGGTTGACCACGGTGTGGCAGACCGTAAAGCCCATATTGTCGGCTTTGGTCAGAAGCCGCACGCTGGTGCCATTGCCCCAATTGACGGCTTCGATGTTGGAAGTATCACGGAGAAACATTGCAGTAGTCCTTGTGGAAATTTCTGTTGTCGGAAATTCAGGCGCTGCCTCAGGCGGCAACGCTGGTGTGGCGTTCGATGAAGCCTTCGATCATTGCCACCGTGGCCAGATCCTCCGGCGCGATCTCAATCTCGTTGATGGGGACGCCGTAGGCTTCACCGGTCCAGGCAACGAGGCGGACCAGCGAAAGGCTGTCGACCACGCCGTTGCGCAGCAGGTCATAATCATCCTCAAGTTCCGAGACCGCGATGTCATCGGCCAGCAATTCCTCGCAGATGAAGGATTTGATCGTCTGTTTCATGGTCATGCGCTTTTCTCCGGTTTGGGGGCATAGAGGCGCTGCACAGCGCCGCGGTTGATTTTGCCGGTTGAGGTCTTGGGCAGCGGCTCCTGCGTCAGCACGTAGCGGTTTGGCAGTGCGCTCCTGGGGAGGTGCAGGGCGCAATGGGCCCGCATCTCCAAGTTGGATACGGGGGTGCCAGGGCAGGTTTCCACCACGGCAAGCAGTTGCTGCTGGCCGCTGACAATGTCGCGGTAGGGCAGGGTGGCCACGTTGCGCACCGCCTCATGCAAGCGGATGACGTCTTCGACATCGAGAAGATTGGTGCGTACGCCGCGCAGCTTCACCACGTAATCGGCGCGGCCAATCAGAAGCAGGGATCCGTCCGGCTGCTGCTGCACCCGGTCGCCGGTGCGGAAATAAGTGACCAGGCGTTCGTTCTCCAGCCGGGGCAGGAAGGCGTTGAGCGTTTGTTCGGGGTCAGAATAGCCGCTGGCCGCAAACGGGGTCGCGGTGAACAGCTCTCCGGTTGCAGGCTCGTCAGGGTCTTCTGTGATGTAAAAGCACGTGTCCGCGATCGGCCAGCCGATCCCCAGCTTTTCCGCCGCAGCGAAGTCTTCGCCGCCCAATGACAGGATGAAACTGTCGTTGGTTTCGGTGCTGCCGTAGATATTGTGGAAGACCGCGGATGGGAACTGTCCGGCCATCCGCTGGCGCAGGGTGCGGGGCGCCGCTTCGCCTGTCACGATGACATGGCGCGGCGAAAACCCTGCCTCTTCCCGCTCCGTAGAGCAGAGACGCTCATGAAACAGGGGGACAGCCTGGACAATCTCCGGTTTGGCCTCAGTGCAGAGATCCATAAGGTATCCGGGTTCCGTTGACCGCTCAGGATCGGCAAGGATAACTTCAGCTCCCGCGTCAAGTCCGGCCCAGAGCTCCAGCAGGCTCAGGTCGAAATTGAACGGCGCGATGCTGAGGATCCTGGTGCCAGTCTTTATTGAAAAATAGCTCTGCGCCCAGTCTATGAAGTTGGATATTCCGGCTTTGCTGAGCACCACCACTTTGGGAACGCCGGTAGACCCCGAGGTCGTCAGGCAGAGCGGGACACGCTCATCGGCGTGCAGCTTCGGGACTTGCCCGGTTTCCGCTACACGAAGCTTTCCCGCATCCGTGAAGCTGGCAATGTGGCTGGCTCCTGAACGCACGATCAGCTTTTCTCTGACTTCATCACCAAGCCGCCCCGGAACCACAAGCGGCGTGGCCTTGCACAACCCAAGGGAGATCATTAGCGCCACGAAGCGCGGGTTCTTTCCGCTTTCGACGAGCACAAGGCTGCCGGCAGTTACGCTTTCAGGAAATTGCCAGGCCAAATCCTGCGCCATGCTCCAGAGGCCGCCGTAGCTCAGTTCATTGCCGGGCCAGGAAAGGGCCGTGCGGGACGGATCCGTTTGGGCAATCGACTTCAAAGAGTCTGTTAGTCGCTGTAAATACACGTAAACCTCCATATGTATGCATGCGCAAACAACTCACAAGAGCGGATTTAGGCCGGGGTGTCCGATTCGTCAACTTGTTTGCGCAACTAAATTTATGGTGGCGTAAAGCTAGGCAGGACGCCCCATTTACACTCCTTCGGAAAGCAGTCTGGCCTGTGAACCGGCGGATGTAAGTGGAACGTCAGCATTGCCAGTATTTGAGTGGCCGTAAACCCGAAGCCTGTTCCGCATTGTCTTGCGGCGGGCGCCAGACGCTGCAACGTGTCCCGGGCATGGGGTGGACTGTCCACAGCACCGGCACTGGGCAGACCTGCGCAGAAACCGGTTCAACTGTGAACTATTTCATAGACCGCAGCAGTGCGCCGTGTTCTACAGCGCGCTGAGAGACGCCGCGCTTTGATCCGTTGCGGCAATATGTGAATTTGAACATTTCCAGTCTGCCGGCCGGACCGGATCGAACGGACCGGAAAATCAGCCGTGAGTGTGCCGCAAATTTTCATACAATTTAACAAAGGATGCAGATGTCTGCAGAACCGTTGCGCGGGGCCTTACAGTCCAGCCGGATCAGGAATTGGCTGACCGAACTGCAGCCGCTAGAACTAATTCCCGGGAGAAAGACATGAATTTGGATTGGATCAGAAAAGGGATGCAGGGGATAACCGCTGCAAGCCTTCTGGTATTATCCGCAACTGCCGCACAGGCGCAGGATGCGCCGCCGCCGCAGGCAGTTACCGTCGTCACCTTGCAGGCAGAGGATGTCACGCTCAGCTCGGAACTGCCGGGGCGGGTGGTGGCGCTTGGCGTGGCCGAAGTACGCCCGCAGGTGTCCGGGATCATTGTCGAACGGCTGTTCCTGGAGGGCGGCACCGTCAAAGAAGGCGACCCGCTGTACCGGATCGACGATGCGATCTATGACGCGCAGGTCCAGCAGGCCCGTGCCAGCGTCGCGCAGGCCAAGGCAAACCTGACCGCCGCCGAAAAGGAAGAACAGCGCATCGCGGAATTGTTTCAGCGCGGTGTGGCCGCCCAGCAGGCGATTGACGATTCTCTAGCAGGGCGGGACGCCGCCCGGGCCGGGCTGCTGGTCGCCAAGGCGCAGCTGCAGGCCGCCGAGATCAACCTGAAACACACCGTGGTCGAGGCCCCGCTGTCCGGCCGCGTCGGACGGGCGCTGACCACCCAAGGCGCGCTGGTTACGGCGCAGCAGGCTGATCCGATGGCGGTCATCCGCCAGATCGACAGGGTGTACGTCGATGTAACCGCCTCGACCGCGGATGTGCTGCGTTACACCCGCGCCAGGGATGCGCAGGACGAAGGCGACCGCGGACTGGAACTGGACCCGACGGTGACGCTGACTCTCGCGGACGGGATGACCTTTGAGCACCGCGGCACCTTGCTGGCCGCGGAGCCGCAGGTGGATCCGCAAACCGGCGTGGCGGTTCTGCGGCTGCAATTCCCCAACCCGGACGGGCTGCTGCTGCCCGGCATGTATGTGAAGGCGCATGTCCCTGTTGGCCTGGCCCCTGATGTGGTGCTGGCACCGCAGCAGGGTGTCGGCCGCGACCGGCGCGGCCAGCCAACCGCGCTGGTGGTGAACAAAGACAATGTGGTCGAAGCCCGCGTGCTGACCGTTCTCGGCACCCAGGACAGCCGCTGGATCGTCTCCGAAGGCCTGGCGGCCGGCGACCGGCTGATCGTTGCCGGGCTGCAAAAGACAGGCCCAGGCGCCACGGTTATTCCGGAAGAACAGAACGCCGCCGGCAAAGTGGCGCAAGACTAGGCCGCGCAGCGCCGCGTCTTTAGATAAAGGTTTACAATGGCACGATATTTCATCGATCGACCGGTCTTTGCGTGGGTCATCTCGATCCTGCTCATGGGGGTTGGCGTGCTGGCTGTCATGGTTCTGCCGGTGGCGCAATACCCGCAAATC
>NZ_JAXMOX010000145.1:0-12207 GCF_034669605.1 Leisingera sp. | reverse complement strand
ATTGGCGCGCACATAGGCAAGCAGCGCCTCATCGTCGGCTACTTCGGCACCGGGCATCATTTCGTCGCTGATATAGTCGGACAGCGCGGGCTGGGCGGCCACCTTGCGCACCAGTTTCATGCCCGCCATCATCGTTTCGCGGTCGGTGGGCGTGTCGAGATAGTTCGGCTGGATTGATGGTTTCACCCGGTGATTGGATGAGGTGATCCGCACATAACCTCGGCTTTCGGGGCGCAGCTGGCACATGGTGACGGTAAAACCAGAAAACGGATCGAGCGTGCGACCCCGTTTCTGGGCAGTATACCGCAGAAAATGAAACTGTACGTCCGGCGTAGCGCATTCGGGCCGTGTCTTGGCGAAGACCCCGACCTGCCCCGCGCTCAACGACATTGGTCCGCTTCGATCCCTGAGCCATTGCAATGCAACACCCACTTTGCGTGGCCAACTGCGCACTTCGTCGTTGACAGTGACAGGCTGCGCGCACCGATAGGTGCTGCGGCAGGTGTAGTGATCCTGTAGGTTTTCGCCGACCTCCGGCAGATCGTGCACCACCTCGACACCGTGTGCGCGCAGCATGTTGGCATTGCCGATGCCCGAAATTTGGAGAATCTGCGGTGAATTGATCGCCCCGGCCGCCAGCAATACCTCGCGCCCGGCACGCAGGATCTCGACTGCGCCGCCCTTTTCGACTTCGACACCGATGACACGCGTGCCGTCGACGATGAGCCGCCGCACCATGGTGTCGGTCTGCACATGCAGGTTGGGCCGCTTGCGCGCGGGCTTCAGATAGGCCGTCGCCGCGCTGCTGCGCCAACCGTTGCGGGTGGTGACTTGAAAATACCCGGCGCCCTCCTGCTCGCGGCCGTTATAATCGGGGTTGGTCGGAATCCCGGCCTCCGCCGCTGCAGCGATATAGGCGTCACAAAGTGGATTTGGACTGGCACGGCTGACGCCAAGTGGCCCGTCGCGACCGTGGAATTCCTCGTCGATGTCGTTGATCGAAGCGCCCTCAGCACGGCGGAAATAGGGCAGTACCTCGGCAAAGCTCCAGCCGGGATTGCCGAGCTGACGCCAGTGATCGAAATCCGCCGCCTGTCCACGTGCATAGACCAACCCGTTGATCGAACTGCACCCGCCCAGCACCTTGCCGCGCGGCCAGTCAAAGCGGCGACCGGCTGATTGTGGCACGTCTTCGGTTTGGTACTGCCAATTGATGCGCGTGTCGTCCATCGTGCGGTAATATCCGATGGGAATATGGATCCATGGGTTCAGATCTCGTGGCCCGGCTTCCAACAGAAGGACCCGCAAGCCCGGCTTTGCAGACAGGCGATTGGCCAGCACGCATCCGGTCGAACCCGCGCCGACAATGATGAAATCGTAGGACGCGTCGGTCATAATTCAACCGCCTTTCGTCCGGCGGAAAAATCCTGCGGCGCGAATTCAACCATGTCCGGAATTTCCCATCCCTGGCCCGGCTGCGCGGCAATCAAGGCCTTGGTGTATTCGTGCTGCGGCGCGGTAAATATCCGTCCGACGCCGCCACGCTCGACCACTTCACCGTGTTTCATCACCAGGACCTCGTCGCAGATCTGCGCTGCAACCCGCAGGTCATGGGTGATGAAGATCACTGTCAGGCCAAGCCGGTCGCGGATGTCGTTGATCAGCTTGAGTACTTCGCGTTGAATCGACACGTCGAGCGCCGACACCGCCTCATCGGCGATCAGTACCTTGGGATTGACCACAAGCGCCCGGGCGATGCAAAGCCTCTGGCGCTGGCCACCAGAAAACTGGCTGGGATAGCGGTGTACGGAATACTTGGGCATCTGTACGATCTCAAGAAGTTCGTAGACCCTGCGCCATGCTTCGGCGCGCGGCACCCCGAAATTGATCGCGCCTTGGATCAGCTGGCTGCCAATGGTGCGGCGCGGATTGAGCGAGCCGTACGGATCCTGAAAGACAATCTGGATGTCCTTGCGGTGCTGACGCAGTTGGGCCGACGTCTGGCTGGCAAAATCTACACCAGAAATGTTGATCGCGCCGCTGTCGGGGTCAATCAGCCGCATCAGGCAGCGCACAAGCGTGGTCTTGCCAGACCCGGACTCGCCAACGATGCCAAGGGTTTCGCCGCGCCGGACCTGAAACGATATATCGCTTACGGCAGCCACCGTACGGCTTTTCTTGAACATGTTTCCAGCGGTATGGAAGGTCTTTTTGAGTCCCTGGACGTCGATGACGACCGGGTTTCCCGAAACCTTTTCTTCGCGCTCTTCGGCGCGACGCGGGACCGCATCTATCAACGCGCGGGTATAAGGATGTTGCGGGTGGTTCAGCACTTCTTCGGCTGAGCCCTGTTCCACGATCTGCCCCTGACGCATCACGACAACGCGGTCGGCAATTTCGGCGACCACTCCGAAATCATGAGTGATGAACATGATGCCAGCGTCGTGTTTGGCGTTGAGTTGCTTGAGCAGGTGCAGGATCTGCTTTTGGGTCGTGACATCCAGCGCGGTCGTCGGCTCGTCGGCGATTAGCAATTTGGGATCGAGAGCCAGGGCCATCGCGATCATGATCCGCTGCCGTTGACCGCCGGAAAGCTGGTGCGGATAGGAATTGAACAGCCGCTCTGGGTCAGGCAGCCGCACCTCTTCGAGCAACTTGAGCGTGCGCTTTCGCCGCTCGGCAGCGTCATAGGACCGGTGTACGCGGAAAACCTCTTCGATCTGGTTCCCGACGGTATAGGCCGGGTTGAGCGCCGTCATCGGTTCCTGAAAAATCATCGCCATGCGGTCGCCGCGCAGATCGTTATGTTCGTTTTCGCTCAGCTGCAGGACATCGCGGCCATCGAATTCGATTTGCCCGCCCGTAACCTTAAGGCTTGACGCGAGCAGACCCATCGTCGCCAGCGAGGTGATCGATTTACCGGAACCGGATTCGCCCACGACGCAAAGGATTTCCTTGGGACGGACATCGAAGGTAAGGTTCTCGACGGCGTTTTCACGTTCGACTCGGACAGGAAGGGCCACCGTGAGGTTGCGTATCGAAAGGATTGGCTTGTTCGAATTGGTCATGTACTTACCGATCTTGCCAGAGTGATTTTCCATTTCCGCATCAGTTGCGATCCTCCGGTGCAGTGACATCGCGCAGGCCGTCGCCGACGAGGTTGATTGCCAGGACCAGCAGGAACAGCGCGGTGCCAGGTACGGCAATCAGCCAGCCGTCAAAGAACATCAGCCCCTTTGCATCCGAGATCATCAGACCCCAGCTGGGCGTCGGCGGCTGAACTCCGAGTCCGAGAAACGAAAGTGCCGCTTCCAGCAGGATGGCATGAGCCATCTCGAGGGTGGCGATCACGATGATATGGTTGGCGATATTGGGCATCACTTCTTTGAAGAGAATGCTTGGTGTGGAACTGCCCAAGGCCCGAGCCGAAGCCACAAAATCCAACCCGCGGACTTGTTGTGTAGCGCTGCGTACGACAACTGCAAAGCGATCCCAGATCAGCAGGCCAATGACCCAGATCACAACGGTCAGAGACGAGCCGACAATGCTGATCACGGCCAGCGCCACCAGAACCACCGGCATCGACAGGCGCGTGGTGATGATGAAGTTGATCACCATATCAACCCGTCCACCGAAATAGCCCGCACAGATCCCCATTACGGTACCAATCACACCCGAAATCAGCATTGCAGAAAAGCCGATCAGCAGTGAAATCCGCGCCCCGTAGATCAAACGCGAGAGATAATCACGGCCTAAGTGATCAGTGCCCAAGATGTGAAGCCATGTCGATTTGGAGCTGTCGAACCAGACCGGAGGGATCAGACTGCGAGACAGGTCCTGAGCATAGGGATCATGTGGCGCAAGCAGCGGTGCAAACAGGGCCACAAGCACGATTACGAGAATGACAAGGCCGCCGAACATCAAGCCGCGATGTAATTTTGCGTTCTGAAGCATCATCTTTCCCGGGGAAAGAACTGGCGCTTCGGCAGTCGTTTTAGTTACGTCGTTTTCCAGCGTGCTCATATCATCCGATCCTAATCCGAGGGTCCAGCCAGGCATTCAACACGTCGGCAAGAAAAGTTAGTGCGATGTAGAAAAAGCTGAGTACCAGTACGATCGCCTGCATCATCGGCAGGTCCGCCCGCTGGATCGATTCCCAGGCCAGGAAGCCAAGTCCGTTGATGGCAAAGATCGTCTCGATTACGATGGAGCCACCCAGCATGAAGCCGAACTGAACCGCCGCCAGAGACACCACCGGAATGATCGCGTTGCGCAAGGCATGCTTGAACAGAAGTGCAAACTTGCTGACGCCCTTGGCACGTGCGGTGCGAATGTAGTCCGAGCGCAACACTTCAAGCATCCCGGCACGCGTCAGCCGCATGACACCGGGTGTGATGTAATACCCCAGAGCAATCGAAGGCATCACGAAATGCTGCCAGGTATCGCTGCCTGACACCGGAAGAATACGCCAATTGATTGCAAACCAGAGCATCATTGTCAGCGCGAACCAAAAACTCGGCATCGCCTGACCGACCACGGCAACAGTCAACGCAAATCGATCAAGCAGGCTGTTGGGGCGGATGGCCGCCAAGACGCCCAAGGGAATGGACAGGACCAGGGCAAAAATCAAAGCGCTCAAGCCAAGCGTCATCGTCGTTGGCAGACGCTGGAAAATTTCGTCCGCGACTGGCTGATTGAGATAGTGCGATTGGCCCAAATCTCCCTGCACTGCACTTGTCAGCCAGTTGAAATACTGAACGGGGATCGGTTTGTCGTAACCATAGGTCTCGCGAATAGTTTGCAGATCCGCTTCGGTGGCGCTTTCACCCGCAAGGGCAATGGCAGGATCGCCGGACAGGAAATTGAGCGAGAAGGTGAGTGACGATACCGTCAGCGCAACGAGCACGGCTGTCGATAGTCGCTTCAGTAAAAATGCAAGCACCGGTCAACCTCGATAGCTATTGGGAGTTCAAAGGACAGTGTTGTTACCCTAGGCGGATACCCGGAATTCGAGTAGCCGTGAAAGCCGGGGTCTTTCGCAGACACGGGATGACCGCGAAAGACTGCGTGCCGTTAGGCCGGCAACATTACTTCCAGCTTGCCTCGTAGAGGCGCGGGATTTCATCCGCGGTCGGCGTGAAGTTGAGATCATTCGAGAACACGTAGTACTTGGCGTAAGTGAACATCGGCAGCCAGTACACTTCTTCTGCAATGATATTGAGCGCTTCCGCATAAGCCTCTTTGCGAACTTTCGGATCAAGAGAGGTGTCGCCACGCTGCAAGGCCTTGGCAGTCCGCGGGTCCTTGGCTGGATCGTCGGCACTGCCAGAGAAGAAGTGGCTGGTGATTGCAGCGACATCCGCAATCGAGCTTGACCCCCATGTCATGTGATTGACCGGTGTTTCGCCTTTCTGGACCGCTTCGAGCAGCGAGCTGTATTGCAGCCAATTGAGTTTCGCCTGAATGCCGACAGCTGCCAGATCGCCGATAACTGCTTCGGTGAACTCACGTTCACGATAGCCATACAGGTCGAACTCGAAACCGTCCGGGTATCCGGCTTCAGCCAATAGCACCTTAGCCTTTTCAGGATCGTAGTCATAATGAGGCACGTCATCCGTGCAGCCGAATTGCGCCGGATGGCATGCCGAATTGATGGCGACGGACGCCGGTCCGACCAGTTCCTTCGCGATCGCTTCGCGATCGCTTCGCGGTTGATTGCATGAGCCACGGCTGCACGTACCTTCTGATCCGTGAAGAACTCTTGCCCGGAACTGCCATCGACGTCGAATGCGAGATAGGAAATCCGCAGCGTCTTTTCGTTAACGACCTGTACCCGGCCGCTCTCCTCAAGGCGCAGAGCCTGCTCTTTCGGAACGTCCCAGGCCCAATCCAGACCGCCAGTCATCAGTTCGGCCAACTGGGTATTGGACTCGCCGATCGTGCGGAAATTGATATTGCCGATTTGAGGCGTGCCTTTCGGCCCATCTGCGAAGTAGGTCTCGTTCTTTGCCCAGTTGACAAATTTGCCCGTTCGGACGTCGCTTACTTTGTAAGGGCCGGTTCCGATCGGCGAAACAGTCGAAAGGTCCCGCGTTCCGGCAGCACCGATGGAGGAACTTTCGTAATAGCCCTCGGGCATTATCATGATTTCATTTGCCAGATAGGCAAAGGCGTTCGGAAAAGGCTGAACCAGTTCCAGGCGCACTTTGTATTGGTCGAGCTTCGTGGCGCCTTTCATCCAGTTGACGACGGATTGGGCGGGCACGCCGTTGGCCTCGTCAGCAAGGAAATTGATGGTATAGACGACGTCATCCGCGTCAAAAGTGCTGCCGTCATGGAACACGACATCTTCACGCAGATCGAACTCGACCACTGTGTTGCTAATCCAATTCCAACTGGTGGCCAGAAGCGGGTCGAACTCGCCGGTCTCGTTGTTGAAAAGGACAAGACCATCCCATCCCATATGACCCATGATCACGAGTTCGCGGGTCACGCTGAAATAGGGATCGACAACGGCAACTTCCTTGGCCGTCGCCCAGTTCAGCGTATCGTCGGCCTTGCCGGCTGATACCGGCAACGCGGTCGTGGCCAAAAGACCGGCCGTTAAGGCGAGTTTAATCGATTTCATGAGTTGTCTCCTCCTTGACACGCATCAGCACGTTGTCTCATCGATAATCGCCTCCCTGCGACTTAATCGACTGTGCTGTCATGACCCCCAAGCGCTTGGCTGGCTGATCAGTGTTGATAGGATTTTCGCTTGGAGCTAGTCATAAAGCAAATTCCTATTTAGCATCAGATTATAATAAAACCTGATGGGGGGGTATCAGTTATGCTAAGGTTCAACCTACGCCAGATCGAAGCTTTTCGGACAGTGATCGAAACCGGAAACATGACTCAAGCCGGTGAGGTTCTTGGGGTCACGCAACCGGCCATCAGCCGCCTCATCCGCGATCTCGAAAATGAGTTCGGCTTGCAACTTTTCGTCCGTCATGCCGGACGTATCGAGCCCACCAAAGACGCCATCGCGTTGCATGTGGAAGTCGAGCGCTGCTATGGCGAACTTGAGCAGTTGGTCAAATTCGCGACAAACCTCGGAAAATACCGCAGAAAGCGGCTGCGGGTCGCTTCAACCGTGGGACACTCTTACTTCCTGCTGCCGAAAGTCATCAAGAGCTTTCACGCTCGCTGCCCGGATGTGACGATCAATCTGTTCAGCGGCACTTCTCCCGAGGTCGTGGAGAACATCGAAAAAGGCAGAAGCGATATCGGCCTGGCCCTTCTGCCGCTGGACGTGCACGGCGTGGTCATACAGGAAATGCCGGAAACGAACCTCGTTTGCGTCCTTCCCAGGAACCACCCTTTGAGGGCGCTTGAATCCGTCACTCCTAACGATCTCGTGGATGTTCCGTTGCTTCTGATCTCTGAGAGCAGCCTGATGCGCAAGCGTTTGCTGCAGGCGTTCAAAGACGCGGCCATCACGCCCAACGTCATCCTGGACTCCACCTATACCGGCCCGATCTGTAGCCTGGTCGCCAATGGCATGGGCGTCTCGATCATGGATATCCTGACCGCAGAAGCCTATTCGGACCTGGACATAGAAATTCGCCCCTTCAGCCCGAGCATTCCCTGTGAATTGAAACTGGTTCTGCCCGCGTCCCAGATTCTGTCTCAGCCTGCCAAGACCTTCCTTGATATTCTTCATGAACTTGCTCACTGAGCCATTGGCAACGTTCCAACACATCACGTCCGTTCAGAGCGGCTCCGGCCCACGGCTTAGGGAATGGGCCATGCAATCAACAGGATCGTGACGATGGCACGCGCGGCTGAGATCCGGCCATGCGCAAAACCTGGGCCGGCCTTGCTGTTCATGCGCCTTCGAGCTGGCGGAGTAGCGCTCCGCGTGGCGGCCTGGCCTGTTTTGCAACACTATCGATCCTCACGTTTGCGACTGAACGGCCGGAAATAGCCCGCGAGCCAGTGCCGTTTCGACGCTGCCGCGGTGACGGGTGTCGTCCTCTTCGGAGAGAAAGCGCAAGACAGGGCCATTCCTCAAGAGAAGCGCCATCCCAATGCTGCGGCGATTGCTGTCTTCGAGTACGAAAAGCCCGCGCGCCTGTCCGCGGAAACGGTGGTTTTCGATAAAAGCGGGCAGCGCCTCGGCGCCGGGCCATGGTCCGGTTTCGGCGCAGGGTAGCATCCGGGCAAGCGTTGCAGCGTCTCTCTGTACCGCCGGGCGCAAGGTGGAGCGCCCGAGCACGATCCGCGGCGGGTGGAGCAGGTGCCATTGCTCGGGTGCCATCAGGTAGTCCTGGCAGGGTTCTGCCCGCTGGGAACTTTGAAAGAACATGCGCCGGGGTGTGGGGCTGGGCGCGAAGCCGAGCCGTGCCAGCAGGGCGCGTGAGGTGGTGTTGTCCACGTGGCAGGTGGCCACGAGCGGGGGAGCAGGCCCGGAAAAACGGGCGGTGATGGTGGTTTTCAGGGCCCGGTGCATTAGTCCGCGGCCCCAATAGCTGGGCTCCAGCCAATACCATAGTGCGGCACCAAGGCAGAGACAGCCGGCCAATGAGCCCTCCCGCACCATCACCCGCAGATGCTCGCCCGGATGGCGGCTGTGGGCTAGGAGCGCCTCGGCCTCGGCACGACCGAAGGGTTGGGCCGCAGCGGCGAGCCAAGGGGCAATGCGGCAGTCCCCAAGCTGGCGAGTGATCTCGGGTAGATCACCTTCCTCTAGTGGCCGCAGCCGAAAGTCCTTGTGGTCCAGAATTTTGGGAAAGTGGTCCATCTGCCTGTTCGGTTTAATTGTGAATGATGGTTACCACAGCGCGAATCACAGGCGGGAATCAAGCCTAGTGATTCGAATGTTGAATACTTTTGGCACGAATTCTGCAGCGCAGCGAAAACACCGTTGGAACAGAGTGTTACGTCTGCCTATTTACGATCGTAAATCAACTTTACACAATTCCAGATCCGGCCGCTGTTTTGCCAAGAAACTCAATTTTTCCGGCGAATTTCATTGCACGACGGTGTGTCTTCAATAGCCTGAATGACACTCAAATGAACGGAGGCTCTTGGGGAGGTGAAGCCGTTGCTCGACACAGCACAGACATGCCTGCGCGCTGCTTGCCGTAGTCGGCTAGTTCGGTCTCTGCTGAGCGCGCGGGCCGCGCAACTCATCCCAGATTGCGGAAATATCCATAGCCATGCGCAAGTGGGCCTGCCGCATAATCTCTTCTTTTTGCGGATCATTCAGTTCGTCCAGAGCCCGCAGCGCCGCGTGCAGATCCAGTGGATCACCGGTCTCAAGAGCGCGTTCGATGGCCGCAAGACAGGTATTGTCGAAACCTTCTGTCCGGCTGCAAACCTCTTTGAGCGTTTGGAAAAATCGGATGTCGGCGGGATAATTCATCGCGGCAGCCCTTCGGTTCAGAAAACGGTATCCATTTACAGGGGGGCCCGATGACAGGTCAATCGCGCAATCTTCAAGACATTCTCATGGATCGTGTGAAAACCACTCAGGACCTCGCCGCAGCAAATGTCGAGCAGCGGCGGCTGAACCAAAAGGCCAGCGGCATGGTGGTGCTCGGTATGAAGGACGAGCGCGATGGCGTGGTGGATGAGGAACTTGAAGCCGCGTGTGACGAAAACACCGAAGCGCTCGACCGCACTATGGAAAAGATCAACAGGCTGGAAAAACGGCTCTCAGACCTAGACGAAGAGCTTAGAGCCGCGATGGAAAAGGAACGTTAAATGACACAGCATATGCCGCCTCAGGCCATGTCGCTTTTCGATCTGATTGCCCGGACGTGGCATTTGGAAGGTCAAGTGCGACAGGTCTTGTTCAACGCGGGTGGAACGTCTCTGGCCGTGGCGCTGGCCGATGGCCGGCTGGCTTTTATTCGCACCGAAGATGCTGAGCATCCCGAAAAGCGGTTGCGGATGGAATTGGACACCGGCCGGACAAGCATTCGCCCCCGTGAAAAGCCGCTGCCCCTGCCGATGGTCAGCGACGTGCCAATTGCAAATGTGAACGTTGCCATAAGCCGTTTGGGTGACCAAGGCTTTGCATTTGCGCCATATGAGGGCGGTGGGCTATGGCGCGCCACCGCGCGTGGCCAGACTCTCAAGGTGCCGGGCAAAGATGACCGAACCGTGACGGCGCTGGCCGCCCTTCCCAACGCAGACCGTATCTTGGTCGCCCGAGGTTCTGAATTGTCCGTGGTCGCCGAGGCGGGAGCGGAAGAGATCGCGCACACCGAAATGCCACACGAAGTGACACATATTGCCACGTCCCCTGATGGCAGCCTTCTGGGCTGCTGGGGCCCAGGGCATGTGAGCGTGTTGGCAACCGCCGGGTTGGACGCGATCGCACGGATTGCCTGCGGCGGCGAGGTCATCGCACTCTCATGGTCGCCCTGCAACCGCTGGCTGGTAGCCGGGTGCCGTGACAAATCTGTGCTACTGGTCGATGTGCCTGCCGGGTCGATAGACCGGATCGTCGATTTTCCCGAGGCCGTCCGTGCAGTCGATTTCAGCGGCCGGGCCAACGCGATGGTGACGTCCGGAGCGTTCCGTGTGGCCGGCTGGACGTTACCCGATCTGCCCTTCGGTGACCATCAAGGCGCGCCGATTGAGACCGGTAGAGCGGGGCTGACGATTGTTGATATCGTGGCGGTGCATCCGGTGCGAGACCTTTGCGCGGTAAGCTATGCCAACGGGCTGGTGACAATCTGCCGGATTGGCCACCCCGACGAGATGATGCTGCGCGAAGGCACAGGCGCGCCAGTCAGTTCTCTGGTCTGGTCCGATGGCGGGGAACATCTGGCAATGGGGACTGAGGACGGAAAAGTTTCAATCGCGACGTTCCCCAAAAACATGTTCAAGTAATCAACCCAAGGAGGAAAAACAATGACACAAGCTTTGTCTGCCGAAGAACAGAGCAAAGACCGTTACTTTCAGACGCTTGCGAAGGTGGCTGAAGAGATGGTGGAAGAACACGGCAAGGATTTTGCCTCTGGGGCACTTGTGCTGGCCGCGCGATGGGTGGCTGAAAGCCGTCTGGGCAAGGCTGAAGAAAAGACACACTAAGAGCGCTTGCCCGCTTGCCGCGGGGCAACGGGCGGCGCGGAGGTGGCCAGGCTCTGTATTTGGTTGACGAGTATGCTGTTTAAAGGTGCGGCCAGCGGGGCAAATTCGATGGCCGGAGGCTCTACCTTAGCAGCGGCCAGGCCTGCCACCTCCAGCGTTTCAGTAAGCTTCGGCTCGACAAGTTGCGCGAAGGCACAAAGTTCATGAATTCGGAAAGTTGCAAAATGCAGGCTGTCGTCATTCAGCAGCACATTGCCATGCTGCCTTGCGGGGACGCGGGTGTTGAGCGCATTGCTGTGGACGGCGGCGCCGAGCGTGGCCAGGACCGTTTTGCGCCATCTGGCATAATCGGTGTCGGCAGAATGGTCGATTCCAACCGCATAGAGCTTTTCGGATATCGTGCGGAAGGCCCGCCCGCCCGCGATGTATCGACGCCAGAACTCATTGGCCTCTTCAACCGTGCGGCAATCCGTGAAACGCTGCGCCAGCTTGCGGCGGATCAGCAGGACAAGCGCCATATCCACATCTTCGGATATCGAGCGGGCGATCTGCATCGCCGGCATCGGAAGGTCGGTCAAAGCCAGCAGGCGCAGGGCGGTCAATTGTTCAGTCAGCCGCGCAGAAAGAGCCGCCAGCCCGTGCCATTGCGCTGGGATGAGGCCTGCAACCTGATGCGTGAATCCGCAATTCGCGGCCTCGTGTATCGCCCGCACCCAGATGATGCATTGATCGAACAGAAAAACCAGATCGACCTCGGTGCTATTGGCCGAAGTTTCAACCCGGGGCACGGCACGAAAGCCTGGAAGGCTGCGTATTCCGGCACGCCAGTGTCGGTCAAAATCCAGTCCGCCGACGGACCAGAGCTGCTTCACACGGGCAAGAAGCTGCGGAGAAATGCCAGGATAAGACAGCTCGGGCGGCGCGTAGTCCAATGGTACGATGCCACCGATCGGATCATCTTCTTTCATCGGGCTGCAACTCGAAGGTTTCTTTTGGTAATGATAGACCGGCTCTTGCCACAATGGCCAGAGGTTCGTCCGCTTTGGACCCCGAAGAGGGCGGCATGGGCTTAGGGTTTCATTTGCGTGCAAGCCAGGCTCAGGTGTTCAAGCTAGGGCAGCT
>NZ_JAXMOX010000144.1:0-12381 GCF_034669605.1 Leisingera sp. | reverse complement strand
GATGCGTTCCAGAAGGCGCGGAATATGAGACACGCCTTTGGCCGCGGTCAGTCCGAACTCGGCCGCATAGCCACGGATTGTATTGGCAAGTTGCGTCCGGGAGACGACAACACGCTCGCGCATGCCCACATGCATCAGTGCCGCCTATTGCTCGGCGCTCTTCACCGGAACGAACCGCATCGTCGGGCGGCTCATCACCTCGCACTGCGCTTCAGCATCGGCCGCATCATTCTTGCCGCGCTTCACGTAAGGCTTTGCAAACTGAGGCGCAATTAGCCTGACCTCATGACCGAACCCCGTCAGCAACCACGCCCAGTGATGCGAGGCACCACAGGCCTCGATCGCAATGACGTTCGGCGGACATTTCGCAAAAAATCCCACCATCCCCTTCCGGCGCATCTTCTTGCGAAGAACCGGTTGTTCGGCGGTGTCCACGCCATCCAGTTAAATCACGTGCTTTGACGTACCCATGCCAATAGGGATAATCTGATCCACGGACGGCTCCTTCATTTGAGATCTTCAGACTCACTCTGGCACATTTCGATGCCGTTCAGAGGCCGTCCACTCCAACAAGGTGGGAGCCCAACAATCCATTTTGGGAGGCGGTCAAGTCGGAGATTACACGGTCGGACTGGATCTGGCGAAGAAGGTGTTCCAGGTCCATGGTGCTGACAGCAAAGGCTGTGCTGTCTTGCGCAAGAAGCTCAGAAGGCTTCAGGTGCTTGAGTTCTTCGCCAAGTTGCCGCCCTGTCTGGTGGCGATGGAGGCCTGCGGCGGCGCGCATTTCTGGGGTCGGGAGCTGGCCAAACTCGGCCACGGCATCAAGCTCATCCCGCCCGTCTATGTGAAGCCCTTCATCAAGCGGCAAAAAAATGACGCGGCGGACGCTGAGGCGATCTGCGAGGCGGCGCATAGACCGAATATGCGCTTCGTGCCTGTGAAGAGCGAGGAAACGCAAGGAGGCGGCCAGTGTCTTCCGCGTCCGGGAGTTGCTCATCCGGCAGCGCACCCAGGCCATCAACGTGCTCCGCGGACATCTCACCGAGTACGGCTGGGCCGTGCCACAGGGTGCGGCAAATGCCCGGCGCCTGAAAACGATCCCGGGCATCGGCCCGCCGATCGCCACGGCCATGGCGGCGCAAGGTCCGCCAGCGGTCGCGAGGTCGTCGGAGCGGAGGAGGGCTGAGAGCAGCTTGGCGCAAGGGTCGTGAAACGGGGTCGGCAGAACCAGAGTGCTACAGAGTGCCATCGAGCACGCGGCTTTGATTTGGTTCCGGCCCGCAAACACCATGCGGGCCCGCGGCATGACGATGGCCGCATCACGAGGCCGGATACATGTCAGTCCCCGACACCGCGCCAAATTGCTCTAAGAAACCTCTTGCGCTAGGGGCGGTTAAACATGTTGCACAAGCCGGGTTCTGAGCGCAGATCCGCTTTCCCCAGATGGATTAAACCACCGCCTTTGTGACAGGTATGCCAGGTACGGTGTAGCGGCTGAGCACGGCAAAGCGGAGGCGAATTTCCGAAACCTGCCGTTCACATTCTCTTGCCATGAGGCGTTGCCCCGGAAGCTTTACACAATGCATCCAGTCGTCGGGAAAATGGTCCCCCGGACCATTTTCTGGCCCTCCTCATATCTCGACACGGCTTCGGCGCGGGTATCCGCTCCATCCCCGCCGCAAGGCTTGACCAAGGCATAACGAGGCATTGCGCGTTCAGCGGGGAAACAGCTGCTCATTCTTCGCCGCTATCATGCTGAATTCTTGCAGTGAATTTTCGCCAGGGGCAGTGCAACAAATCAGCCTGAAGCAGCCTTTTCTGTTCTTGTATTTGAAAATAACCGGATCACCGTCCGGCCTTGGCGCGGCGCAGCAAAAGAAGCAGGCGGTTGAAACTGCTGGTGATCCCTTCCGGATCTTCGCGGCCAAAGAAACCGTCCAGCTCTGGCCAAAGTTTTACAGCCTTGTCCAGCACCGCATCGTTCCCCTCGGCATAGAGACCGGCCCTGATCATCACTTCCGACTGTTCATAAGCGCCCAAAAACTTGCGCACATCCTGGATTGCCGCGTTTTCATCGTCTGTGGCTGCGGCAGGCAGGCTTCGGGATACTGAGCGTGAAACGTCAATCGCCGGAAATCTGCCGCGTTCGGCGATTTCCCGGTTCAGCACAATATGACCATCCAGAACACCGCGAAGAATATCCGCAATCGGTTCGTCCATGTCGGAACCGGCCACCAGAACGCTGAACACGGCGGTGATATCACCCTGCCCGTCTGCACCAGGCCCAGCCCGTTCGCACAGACCGGTGATCAGCGGCGTTACGGATGGGGGATATCCGCGCAGTGCAGGCGCTTCACCCGAGGCCGCAGAAATTTCCCGGTGCGCCTCGGCGAAGCGGGTAACCGAATCGGCCAAAAACAGAACATTTTTGCCTTGATCGCGGAAATGCTCGGCCACTGTCATGGCGGCCCAGGCGCAGCGGCGCCGGACCAGCGCGGACTGATCCGACGTGGCCGCCACCACAACCGCCCGGCGCATGCCATCGGGGCCCAGGACCTGTTCCACAAAGTGGTTCACCTCCCGGCCGCGTTCCCCGATCAGCGCCATGACCACTACATCCGCTTCCATTCTTTTGGCCAGTTTTGCCAGAAGCGACGATTTTCCGACGCCGGAGCCTGCGAAAAGACCCACCCTTTGGCCGCGTACAATAGGGAGAATCGTGTTCAATACGGCCTGCCCCGTCGCCAGACGCTCCCCCATCGGCCGCCTGCCGGCGGCTTTGGGCGGGGACGCCATCAGATCCCGGGGCACGGCCCCTGGCAGCAACGGGCGGCCATCCAGCGGCTCGCCGAAAGGATCGATCACCCTGCCGATCCAGTGATCGCTGGGCAAAAACTCCGGCGAAGGACGCAGCACCACCGGGTCGTCAACCGCGGCTCCATCCGGTGCTCTGTCTGGCAACATGCTGATATTATTTCCATAAATCTTCAGAACCTCTCCATGCAATTCGTCCTGCGGGCCGCGCCGCAGCACTAGCCGGTCACCGATCCTAGCGGCAGCAGCCAACCCGCTGACTTCGATTTCCCCGCCAGAGATCGCGGTCACCCTGCCCATCTGCGCTGCCAGACGTTTTCCGGCTATTTGACGGGTCAGTGCTTGCAGCTCTGCTTTCATTGCAGCGGCCTCCATTGATGTCCTGCAAACAATTTCTAAAGGAATCGGGGTTAAGCCTTGATTGAAATCGATCAAGGGAGAAACCCTGGTGTTCACAGAACTGAACGTATTCAAAATTTCTCATTCCATGGCGGTCCATGCCGGCAAGCGCCAGGCATTGGTGTCCCAGAATATCGCCAACGCCGATACGCCCGGCTACCACGCCAAGGACATCAAGCCATTCAAGGACGTCTTTGCTGCCGGGGCCCGACCGAGCAGCATGATGGCAACCCGGGCCAGCCATCTGAACGGCACCGCCGATGGTGGAATGGACTGGGCTGTCACCTCAAGCGAGGATGGCAGCGATCCTAATGACAACTCAGTGTCTGTCGAAACCGAGCTGCTGAAAGGTGTCGAAGTTTCCCGGCAGCACAAGCGGGCCCTGGCCATCTACAAATCCTCGATGAACGTCCTGCGCGCAAGCCTTGGCAAAAATTAAGGAGGATGAGAGATGAGTGAATTTTCCAGAGCCCTTTCCGTCACTGCCAGCGGTCTCAAGGCGCAAGCCTCGCGCCTTCGCCATGTGTCCGAAAACATCTCCAACGCTGATACTCCGGGGTACCGGCGCAAGACCGTGCCGTTTGAAGCCGTGCGCGAGCTGCAGACGGATGTGGAGCATGTGCGTACCGGCCGGGTCACATTGGACCGCAGCGATCTGGAGGAAGTTTACGACCCCTCGCATCCGATGGCCGATGAAAGCGGGCATTACGACGGCTCCAATGTCGATCTGATGATCGAGATTGCGGACGCCCGTGAGGCCCAGCGCAGCTATGAAGCCAACCTGAAGATGTTCGAGCAGACACGCACGATGTCCGCATCACTTATGGACCTATTAAGACGTTAACCAATACAATTGGAGATCCAGAATGGATATTCGCAGTTTTTCCGCCGCAACCGGCTATGCCGCTGCCCGTCCTGCCACCAAGGCCGACCCTGAACATGCGGGATCCGGCGCAGGCGCCCGCCTGAAAGAGAGTTTTGAGAATTTCGCGGCGACTCTGCAGCAAAGTGAACAGGTCTCAATGCAGGCGATGACCTCAGGCGCCGACCCGCACGCTTTGGTGCAGGCCCTGGCGCAGACCGAACTGGCAGTCGAAACCGCAGTGACGGTGCGCAACAAAGTCGTCGAAGCTTATCAGGAAATCCTGAGGATGCCGGTTTAAGCCATGATGAGCGAAAGCCTCTTCTATGACACACTGCGCCAGGCACTGTGGGCCGCCGTCACCATGTCGACGCCGATCCTGTTTGTCGCTCTGGTTGTCGGTCTGGCCATCGGTCTGTTTCAGGCTCTGACGTCGGTGCAGGAAATGACCCTCACCTTCGTGCCCAAGCTGACAGCAATCCTGGTCGTGTTCTGGATGACAATGGGCTTCATGACACAAACGCTGGTGGCCTTCTTCCACGGCCACGTTGTTCCGATGATTGCCGGAGGCTCATAATGGAAAATGCAGGCTATGCAACTCTGTCACGCCAAACGGGCCTGATGCGGGAGATGCGCGTCATTGCCAACAATATCGCGAACTCGGCCACCACCGGTTACCGCCAAGAGGGCCTGATCTTCTCGGAATTCGTGCAGTCCTCGCCCGGTCAGCAGTCGCTGTCAATGTCGCGTGCGAATATCTTCAATACCTCGATGGAGCAGGGCCAGCTGACCAAAACCGGCGGCTCCTTCGATTTTGCGATCGAGGGCGACGCCTTCTTCATGGTGGAAACACCGCAAGGCCAACGGCTGACCCGTTCCGGAGCTTTTTCTCCCAATGCCGATGGCGACCTTGTGACCATGGACGGATACCGGGTGCTGGATGCCGGCCGCGCGCCGGTCTTTGTTCCGCCGGATGCCGGCAAGATCGAAGCTGGGGCGGATGGCTCGCTCAGCGCAAACGGGCGGCTGCTGGGACAGCTTGGTCTGTTCAAACCGATGGAGCAGCACACGCTGGTGCGCGAGGATGGTGTGATGTTCCGCGTCGACGGCGAGATTGAGGACAATTTTGACGCGAAGGTGCTGCAAGGCTTTCTTGAAGGCTCCAACGTGAATGCGATTTCCGAGGTGACCCGGATGATCGAAGTCCAGCGCGCCTATGAAATGGGCCAAAGCTTTCTGCAGGCGGAAGACGAACGCATCCGCAATGCCATCAAAAACCTGATCAAGACCTAGGAGAATCCAGATGCGTGCCTTGAAAATCGCAGCCACCGGCATGAGCGCTCAGCAATTGCGGGTGGAGACTATCTCCAACAACCTCGCCAATATGAACACCACTGCCTACAACGCCCGGCGCGCCGAATTCGCCGATCTGCACTATCAGCAGATCTCGCGGGCCGGCACCGTCAACGCGTCGGACGGCACGGTGCTGCCGACTGGCGTCCAGGTCGGCCTGGGTGTGCGCCCCGCCGCCGTCTCGGTGCATCTGGCGCAAGGTGCGCTGCAGCAGACCAACAATGACTTGGATCTCGCCATCGACGGCAAGGGCTATCTTGAAGTCACACTGCCGTCTGGCCAGACCGCCTATACCCGCGACGGCGCGTTGAAACGCTCGGCTGAGGGGCTGATCGTGACATCTGACGGTTTCGCGGTGTCGCCGGAGGTGACCATTCCGGATGATGCCACCAGCATCTCCATCAACGCTGAGGGCGAAGTTTACGGCTACTTTGATGAAACCTCGGCAGCTCAGCTGCTGGGCCAGTTCACGCTGGCGGGTTTTACCAACCCAAAAGGCCTGGAAGCGATCGGCAGCAATCTGTTCACCGAGACGGAAGCTTCAGGCGCTGCCACAGTGTCCACGGCCGGCGAAGACGGGCTCGGCACCCTGCGTCAGGGCTATTTGGAAGCCAGTTCGGTGGACGCGGTGCGCGAGGTCACTGAATTGATCGAAGCCCAGCGCGGCTACGAAATGAATGCCAAGGTCATCTCGGCTGTCGACCAGATGATGGGTGCAACGACACAGGTGCGCTGATGAAACTTGCTCTTGCCTGTCTGACCGCCGCCGCCCTTTGCGCACCGCCTGTCTGGGCGGAATATCTGATCCCGCTGCGCACCATACGCGCAAAGGCGATCGTCAATGCCGAAGACCTGGCCCTGAAGAAAGGCGAGATCCTTGGTGCACTGTCAAACGCGGCAGCGGTTGTCGGTCAAGAGGCGCGCGTCGCCTTGTACGCAGGTCGGCCCTTGCGGGCCGGCGATATCGGCCCGCCAGCTATCATTGAACGCAATGACCTGGTCACTTTGACCTTCCGCCAGGGGGGGCTGACCATAGCGGCCGAAGGCCGCGCCCTGGGGCGCGGCGCCGCTGGTGAGGCCGTCCGGGTCATGAATCTTAATTCCCGCACCACCGTAACAGGGCGGATCGCGGCAGACGGTTCCGTTGAGGTAAACTGATGAACAAGAAACTTTTCCCCGTCAAACCTCTGCTCTTCGGGCTTGCCCTGCTGGGTGCCTGCGGCCGGATGGATCATATGGGCAAACCGCCCTCCTTCACCCCGTCCAATGAAAGCTCCGAACATGTTGCGATGCTGTACCAGGGGCTGCCTGCGCAGACACAGAACCGGCGCACTGTTGACGGCGCATCTTTGTGGAGCGGCTCGCAGCAATCGCTGCTGGGCGACCGCCGCGCGATCAAGCGCGGCGATATTCTGACCGTGGTGATCGAGATCGATGAAGAGGCAGAGATTTCCAACGACACCCAGCGCTCACGTGCAGGGTCCGAAAGCCTGAACATGCCGCATCTGCTGGGTCTGCCGCAGCGTCTGGACAGAAAACTGCCGGAAGGTGCCAGCTCTGCCGAAGCCGTGGAACTGGGCAGCTCCAGCTCTGCGGGCGGCAAGGGATCCGTCAAGCGCAGCGAAAAGCTGGAACTGCGGGTTGCGGCGACTGTTGTCGACGTTCTGCCCAACGGCGTTCTGGCAATCAGCGGCACCCAGGAACTGCGGGTGAATTTCGAACTGCGCGAACTCTTGGTGACCGGCTATGTCCGGCCGCAAGACATCAGCCGCCAAAACGAGATCACCTATGACAAGATCGCCTCAGCCCGTGTGTCCTATGGCGGCCGCGGCCAGATCACCGATGTTCAGCAGCCGCGTTACGGCCAGCAGCTGCTCGACGCCATTCTGCCGTTCTGAGGGTTGATATGTTTTCCAAACTTCTTCCAGTCATCCTGCTGATCATCGGGACCGGGGGCGGCATTGGCGCCGGCATCATGCTGGCGCCTCCGCCTGAGGAACATAAAGCTGCTGCCGACGGCAAGGCCGCCCCAACCCCGAAAGAGGCCGAAGTGGAAGCCGCCGAAGACAGCGAAGAGAACCAGCGAGAATACATCAAAGTCGGCGACCAGTTTGTGGTCCCGATTGTGGAACGCGACCAAATGACATCCTTGGTGGTGATCTCGCTCAGCCTTGAGGTCAAGAAAGACATCGCCGAAAAGGTGCATTCCTACGCACCCAAGTTGCGGGATGTTTTTCTGCAAGTTCTCTTCGACCATGCCAATATGGGTGGTTTCCGCGGGGCTTTCACCCGCTCAGATGTGCTGGAGCCCCTGCGTACCGCGCTGCGCGAAGCGGCAAAGAAACATCTCGGCAAAGGCGTCTATGACGTTTTGATCATGGAAATATCACGGCAGGACGTCTGACCGGCGGCGTCCAGCAGATCCAACAAAGGAATGGCCGCTCCTGGGCCCGGAGCGGCCTTTTAGTTTGTGCCGTACTCAGGTTTTCTCAGCCGTCCAGAAGCCGCTCCATAAAGGCCTTTGCCTGATCTGCCTTGCGCCGCTTGCGTTCGGACCCTGCCATGGTTTCCACCGCGTGTTTGCGCCCAAAAGCTTTGCGCAGCTGATCCATCATCCGCAGCTTTTGCGCCGTGGCCTGCGCCAGCTCCAGGTTCAACTGGCGCCTGGTGCGGCTATGCCAACCTTGCCACAACAGATCTGCCCCTAAGGCCTTCATTGTGTGATCGCTGTCCGCCTGTGCCCGGGCGGCCTGCACCTGGCTGTTCAGCTTGGCCAGCTGGCCGCGGAGCTGCGCCTCCCTGGCCAGCGCCGGCTGTATCTTAGCATGTTCCTGCATATACTGCGCGGCGGTCACAGCCGCCATCTGCTCCAGCATTTTCTGCTTCATGTGATTTTCCCTTTTGCACGCTTGCGCATCTCTTCAGCAAACCGGATGGCCGCCGCCACCGGTGCGTAATGCTCCTCCAGAATTTCACCGCCGATCTCAATCGTGGCATGCATAGCCCGCGCCGTTGGCGGATCACTGTGAATCGGGACACCGTTTTCATTGGCAACACGCCGGATTACCGCGGCCACTTCATCAACGCCCTTGGCAACGCAGACCGGCGCGGATCCCTTCTCACGGCTCCATTTCAGCGCCACTGCATAGTGCGTCGGGTTGACGACCACGACGTCGGCTTTGGGCACATCGGCCATCATCTGCCCCATCGCGATCTGCTGGCCGCGCTGACGGCGCTGGCCTTTCATATGGGGATCGCCTTCCGCTTCTTTCATTTCGTCCTGGATTTCTTTCCGTGACATCATATTCTTGCGGCGGTGCTCAGCATGTTGAAACGCGGCGTCCACAACACCAATGGCCAGCGCGATGACTAGCGCTAGAAACAGAAACTCCATCGCCAGCTGCGACAGCATCAGGACAACTGATTGCGGACCGGTGCCGGAAGAAGCGATCATCTCCGGCAACCGGAAAGACAGGTAGACGCCCAAGCAGACCGAATAGAGCACCAGCTTCACAAAGCTTTTAAAAAACTCGAACAGACCGGATCTGCCGAATTTGTTCTTGGCCCCCGAGATGAAAGAAATACGGGACAGCTTCGGCTCCAGCTTGCTGGGCGCAAAAACCAGCGCACGCTGACCGACGATCGACAGCAGCACCAGCCCAAAGGGAACCAGGAACCACGGCAGAACAGGGCGGACGGAACTTCCGATAAAACCACCGACGGGTGCAGCGGCGGGCCCATCGAAGAACAGCGGCGCCAGCTTGTCCGGCTGGTCCAGAAAAGCCATCAGAGCGGTGCCGATCCCCTCAACGCTGCTACTGCCGGCAGCATGGACTGCGATGATCAGGCCCAAGTATGCTGCGGCTACCGACAGATCCGTGGATTTGGCAACTTCGCCTTTCTCCCGGGCTTTGCGGAGCTTCTGTTCCGTCGGCTCGAATGACTTGTCTGAATCGTCGTCCTGTCCGCTCATGGCATTCCGCCTCCGGGGTTCGACATAAAGGTCATCAGAGCCGTAGACCAAACATCCAGAATCATCGGACTGCCGACCATCAGGATGAACAGTCCGCCGAAGGTGATAGCCGGCGCGCCGACCATGGCCACCATCAGCTGAGGCATGGCCCGGTTAATCACACCCAAGGCTAAATTGTAGATCACAGCTGTAATGACAAAGGGTGCCGCCAGGGTAAACGCCAAAGAAAAGCTTTGCGAAACCCGGTACACACCCCATTCCGTCAACCCGGGCGCTGCGGGGAACTGACCAGCGGGAAACAGCTGGTAAGAGCCGATAAGCAGTTCCGCCGCCCGGATATGCAGCCCCATCATCACAGCAAGGGTCACGCCGGAAATCATCAGAACGGCCCCCAAAGCCGGCATCGGCTCTGCTCCGATGCCGCCCAGAACCTGTGACAACGACGTGCTTTGCGCCGCCATTGTGCCGGCCGTCTGCAACGCCAGAACAAAGATCCGGACACCAATGCCCAGAGCCAGGCCAATGATCGCTTCGGCGGCAGCAAACCGGGCAAAGTCTACAGCACCATCCGGTTCAGGGAGAGCCGGAAGAGCAGGCGCCACCACAAAAGTAAAAGCCGCAGAAACTGCAAGCTTGACCCGGGTGGGGACATACAACTCCCCCACCGCAGGCAGCACCGAGACCATCGCCGACACCCTCAGGAAAACAAGTGCAGCATGCCAGAACCCTGCTCCCAGCAGCGCAATAAGTTCCGGCGGCAGAAAGTCCAGGTTCATGCCTGCACCATGCCAACCAGGGCAGGCCGCGCCTCAAGACCAATTTCTTCGAAGGAGAGCACCGGGTTGGTGATGCCCCGCGATTTCAGAATGGTCTTCAGATAACGGCGGCGGCGGGTCGAGGTCACTACGGCGGCAAACACACCTTGGTCGGTAATTGCCGACAGCTTTTCGGTCAGCCCGTCCGCAAGCGTATTGAACAAATCGGGCGGCAAGGCGATGTCCAACCCGGCACCCTGCGAGTCCACTTGATACGTCGAAAATTTATCTTCCCATTCCGGCGCCAGCTGAATCAGCGGAATGGTCCCGTCCTCGCGTTTCATCTCGGCCACCAGCTGGAAACCCAGCCGCTGCCGCACATGTTCACAGATCAGCTCAGGCTGGGGGGTGTGCAGCCGGGCTTCGGCAATCGATTCCAAAATCAGCGGCATATTGCGGATGGAAACCCGCTCCTCCAGCAGCAGACGCAGCACCGAATGCAAGGTATCCATCGGAACCTTCTCCGGCACGAGCGCATCCAGCAGCTTGCGGTTTGCCTCAGCCCGGAAGTCATCGGAAAGCTGCGTCATCTCATCCAACAGGCGGCGCAGCGACTTGAGAGTCAGAAGGCGGGAGAAATTCTGCTTGATGATCTCCAGCA
Source organism: Leisingera sp. (assembly GCF_034669605.1). Taxonomy (GTDB): domain Bacteria; phylum Pseudomonadota; class Alphaproteobacteria; order Rhodobacterales; family Rhodobacteraceae; genus Leisingera. The sequence goes on along the minus strand of NZ_JAXMOX010000144.1, from coordinate 1,564 downwards.
AATGGGTCGCGAGGATTTCCGGCGGGGTGACCACGGTAGCCCCGGCCAAGGCGGCCTGCTCCTGCGCCTTGGCAGAAATCCAGCGGGCCGGCGCGCCGTATACCGGCTCGGTCACATCAGTGCCGGGCGGCAGCGCGTCATGATTGTCCGGCATCAATGCCAAGACCATGTCGGGATGCAGAGTGCCACGCACCTGCTCAACCCCCTGCACCTTGACCACATAGGTGCCTCTTTCCAGCTCATGCTGGTCGGTCAGCCGGATTTCGGGCAGGATCAGGCCAAAAGTGGTGGCAATGTGGGACCGCATGTTGGCAATCCGCGCATCCAACCCGGTTCCGGCATCAAGTACCATGCTGACCAGGTCCGGGGAAAACTCCAGATGCAGATCATCCAGATCCAGAATATCTCCAAGCGGCCGGCTTGCATTGGGATCTGCAGCTTCTTCGATCTTTTCCTCGATCTCCGCCTCTGCGTCATCCTGCTTTTTCTTTGCCATGCGGAAAGCTGCGTAACCCAGCACGCTGCCTCCGGTCACGAACGGCAGGAACGGCAGACCGGGAACCAGTGCAAACAGGATCATCAGCACGGCAACAGTTGTCAGCGCGGCGGGATGGCGGCCGAATTGCTCGAACAGGGCGGTATCTGTGGCACCGGTGGTCCCGCCGCGAGCCAGCAGCAGAGCCGCAGCAATAGAAATGATCACAGATGGGATCTGCGACACCAGACCGTCGCCCACGGTCAGGATGGCATAGGTTTCAAACGCGCTGCCTACCGGCATGCCATGGACCAGAACGCCCATGATCAAACCCATGACCAAGTTCAGCAAGGTGATCAGAAGCCCGGCAATAGCGTCGCCTTTTACAAACTTCGAAGCACCATCGAGTGAGCCGAAGAAAGTGGTTTCCTGCTGATCACGCTCCCGGCGTTCCTTGGCGGTCTGGTGGTCGATGGCACCGGCCGACATGTCGGCGTCGATCGCCAGCTGCTTGCCGGGCATTCCGTCCAGTGCAAACCGGGCGCCCACTTCGGCCATCCTGGCGGCCCCCTTGGTGATCACCATGAAGTTGACGATCAACAGAACCCCGAACACCACCAGACCCAGGAATACGCTGCCCCCCATCACAAACTGGGCGAAACCTTCGATCACATTGCCGGCCGCGTCGGTGCCGGAATGCCCCTGGCCGATGATCAGTTTGGTAGAGGATATATTCAACGACAGCCGAAGCATCAGCGAGGCCAGAAGAACCGTCGGGAAGGAGGAGAAATCCAGCGGCCGCTCGATGAAAAGGGTGATGGTAAAGATCAGGATGGCAAGCCCAAAGGAGGCCGCCAAACCAACATCAAGAACCCAGGCCGGCATTGGCAGGATCATCATCACAATGATCGCCATCAGCGCCAGCGCAAGCAGCACGGTCGGACTGAAAAGTTGTTCTGTGGTAAGCTTAGGCACAGTTCAGGCCCCGCAAATTGCTGGCGTCCGATGGATGGACTGGCTGGAGCATTGTGATCGCCAGCGAGGGCCGCGCAGACAGCAGACGATCAGGCGTTGCATTACCGGCTGCCG
>NZ_JAXMOX010000143.1:0-12468 GCF_034669605.1 Leisingera sp. | reverse complement strand
GGGTTCAGGGCGGCGAAACCTTCTTTCGCGGCCTCGCCCTCCTCGATCTCCACATTCAACGCGGCAACCTGCATTCCGCCCGCATCAAAGCCGTTCCCTTTGTAGGGGACGAACTTCTCCGCGGTGGCCGTGGTCGGCACAGGTTCAAAACGCACCCTGGCGGTCGGGGCGTCATAGGCCGGGCGGAAGTAGGCCACGAACTGCGGCAATGACTGGATTTCCGCCGGGGTGACGATGGCGCGCTGAGTACGGCGGCCGACAATGCCCACGCCGTCGCGGGTGTCATGCGCGCCGAGGGTGATGTTTTCCTGCTGCTCGATCACGTCCTCTTCGCCAAGAGACCGGGAGGAGCGCTGCGCGGTGTTGTAATCCGGAGTGTTGAACACAACCCGGTTGTTCAGAACGCCGGAAATCGTCTCTGCTGCCTTGTCGCCGTAGATGTCTTCCAGCTGGGAAAACACCTGGTAGGCGACGACGAAAGCGCCGCCGAACTGCCGGATCTCCGCAAGGCTCTTGGGAAGGAAGGGCATCTTGTTGAGGGTTGGCACCTCATCCAGGAAGAACCAGACCTTTGGGTCGCGGCTTTCCTCTGTCGTCATCAGCGCGTTGGCTGCCACCTCAAACAAGGTCGAGATGATGTTGCGTGTCGCGGCCGACTTTTCCGCATCACCGGTCAGGAACACGAAGCCGGGCCGGTCATTCACAACCCAATCGCGGATCGAGAAGGGTTCGGCGTCATCGCGCAGATATTCCAGAAACCGCAGCTCGGTGATCATGTTGGCGCGGATCGAGCCGGAGGTTTTCGCAACATGCTCCCCGAAGAAGTGAGCGCCCGGTGTCGAAGCCACCAGCTTGCCCAGCTCCTCGGAAGGTATGTTCATGATAGCCTTGCGAAGATCTGCATTGGTGGTCTTTCCGGCCTTTGCCAGCTCGCGGGCGGTGTACTGGAAGACCAGCCGGGCGGATTGGGTCCAGAAACTGTCCATGGAGCCTTGCTGATCCGGGATCATCACCTCGGCGATCTGCGCGAAGCCCTCCAGTGAAGCCACCTCATTAAAAGGCGACCAGCCCACAGAGCGTTCATCGAAGGGGTTGAGGATGATGTCTTTTTCCGGGTCGTAGTGGTCGCGCAGCAGGCCGCCCATCTTGTCATAGATGATGGCCCTGCCGTCAGCGGCCCGGATGGTGTTCAGCAGCTCGTGCATGAGGTTCGACTTACCGGTGCCGACGGTGCCGGTGATGCCGATCTGCGCCTCTACAGCATTGGGCGGAAACTCGATCCCGGCCAGCGTGTAGCGCGGGCCTTTCTTGGTGCCCTTGCCAAAGCGTTTCTCATATTCGCGCCATTTCCGCTTTGACCAGGCTTTCAGTTCCTTGGCAGTGACCAGGCGTGCACCCCGGATATGCTCTTCCTCTTTCAGCGACCGGCCGACCATGGCGAAGACCGCGAAGGTGAAGGCGAACGCGGCGGCGGCAGGCAGCAGCGAGAAATAGAGGAAGCGCCAGGCATTGGCAGTGTAGAGGTCATAGGTCGCGCGCATGCCGCGGTCTGCATAGATCTGTCCGGCGGTACGCTTCACGCGCCTGCCGTCGAGATCCACATAGTTGAGTTCGCGGAGTTCGGTGCCGCGCTGTTCAACGTTGAATTCCGCAATCCAGTAGATACCGGTGAGTCGCACCTTATCCATTTCGTAATTCTGAGCGACGAGAATCAGAAACGTGATGGTGAACGCTGCAGCAGCTACCGAGGTGCTGTACTTGAACACCTGAGTTGCCATGCGGGTCCAGTGTTGTGTCGTCTGGCCGCCTCTGACAAGCTGGGTATGTCCTTTATTGCGCACGGGCGTTTCCCTCGTTCCTTTTGCAACGCGAGCAGTCCGACAACAGCTCGGGACACCCGCGGCACTTCGCAAATTGTTGTTTCCAAACGGCAATAGCCGGGGTGCCGCGGCCCGGATGTCTCCTGGGCCGCGCTATTTTCATTCACTGAGAAAATCGCTGTGGTCAGCTGGGCGGATAGTATGGGCTGGCTGGGCTGAACCTCACGCCGTCTTCCTCGAAGAAACCAAGACTGCCGGTCACCCACGCCCGATGAAACTCAGAACGCGCCGTCAGCCTGCGCAGGCAGCGGGGCATGATCCATCCGCCATATCCAGCCAGATAGAACCATTGGCAGATGGTGTTCATGCCGTCTTCCTTTTGTCCTGTTGAGTGTTTCGTCGTTTTTCCAAAAGCCCGATTACGCTAAATGAGTCTGCCTGCCTGACCTGAATTCCGCCGCTATGCGTGCGGCTGTCTGATGCAGTGTTACCGGCAGACAGCGGTCTCCACGCCTTTGGCCAGTGCCGGTTTCCAGCTTTGCGCAGGGGCGAATCCCTCGTTCCTTTCATTGTCTCAGATGCACGGAAAATACCCGCGGGTCCGACACCGCGGGATCTCGCCCATTGCAGGCGAAATTCAGAATGTTCGTGATACTTGGGAAACCCGACGGATGCCTGGACATGCACACGCCCATGCGCCGCGCAGACTTTTCCGGCGGGGAGATTGCGGCACTATTTTCGTGCTTATTTTCAGCGTCAGCTGCAGGAAGCAGCGGCCGCGCCGCGCCGTGGCTAGCTTTCCGCCGCTGTTCTGTTTTCGCCGGTTGTGCTGAGTTCAGCCTTGCCGTCAGAGCCGACCATCCAGGTAGAGAGGGTTTGATCCTCCGGGTTGAAGACCAGCATTGAACCATCGCCGTATTCCAGGTGGTGCTTTTTGAGAATACCGGGCCAGAGGTTGATCTGACGTTCCTCAACAAAGCCGCTAGGTCTGGCATTAGACGGGACCAGAACGTGCTCCTGGCCGTCCACAATGTAGATACAATTGTACGCCGGAGCACCGCTGTTCACCCCTGGTTTTACCAGGTCATACCGAACTTGAAAAACCTGTCCCGCTTTCTTCCAGCTGCAAACGCCAGCGATCGTGACCAAGGATTTGTAACGTTCTATCGGCATGTGTCGTCCCCTGTTGGCGACGACTTCCTAGCAAGATGATTGTTTGACGAGAAGCCATGGCGTCCCGTATTCGATGTGTGACACGAATATCAATTTCGTGTCAACAGTGGATATTGATGCGCTGGCGTAAGTCACCCCCCCCCCAGAGGCCGGGGTGACCGTCGCCCCTGAAAAAAAAATTGGTTCCGCCTCGATTGAGTCCAACTGCGGAATGGATTCCTCCGAGGAGGCTGACGCGCAGCGGCACCTGGGAACGTGTTCAGATTGCCGGCCGGATGGCATGCGAATAGGAGCAGTGTCCCAACGGTTGGTGTAATTTCCGCCGGTAGCGCGGGCTGAGCGGAGCCTTCGCGTAGCAAAGCGAGGCCCACGCGAGCCGCTTGGCGGCCACGGTTGTTCTTCGGCTAAGGTTTGTTTGGCGACCTTCGCTGCATCCAGCACGAACAGGAAAAGAGCGGGACAAAACCGACCTTGGATTTTTCCTCTTTGCTGACGCAGCATCGCTTTGCACATGCGGCAGGCTTCTCGCTGCTTTGCAACCTTTGTCACGGAAGCGGTCATTGCTTGCTGGGTTCGAACGGTAGATCAAAACCGCGCTTTCGCTGCATGGCGTTTGGACACGAAAGACGCGGGCACCTTGGATCGAGATCACAATGCAGAAGGTTTGGCCAAATTATGTGTAGCCCTCACTAAGTTTCAGGTTTATTTCCCTGGCTCGCTTCACCAAATCAGCGACAGAGTGCTCATCGCGGTCATCGGCTTCAATCTTGCGGGCATCGTCAGCCCAGCTCTTAATTTCTGCTTCGACCTGTTCAAGCTTTTGGGATGCAGTGCTGTCAGTTTGCCGTGTCCGTAACTGTTCACTTTGACGTTCCGTATGCGCAGAGCACATTTCTGAATGTAGTTGTTCCAGCCTGGAATTTGGAAGTTGCATAACGGTCTCCTTCGGTTGGCCCACTAATGAACGCCTGCCCTGCCCGTGACGGGCGAGTGTCCTGGCTGAATCCGCGCTTGCCGCGCGGTTGAGGCAGATCCGGCATTCTCTATGCCAGATTGGACGCCGCCGTCCTGGCGGCCGTGCCATCCGGCATGCCCTGGTGACCGAGCGGATGGTTGTGCAATCCGTATGATTTGGAAGAATGCGTCATGGGAGATGTCAAACACGCTGTGAGCTAACATTTCATTCCGGCGGTCTGCGAACGGAGTTTCCTCCGGCGATGATCCGGTTAATGAGAGCCGCCACGGCCAGGTGCGCCTCTGTTTCGCTGTCTGTGCCTGCCGCGTTCTCATGCGTTTTTGCAGCATCACGCAGGATGCCCACGATCTCATGTTCGGGCAGAACATTGTGATCATTCATTGCCAGCAGCAGCGCTTCGCAGATCGAAAGAGCGGCCACTCCCTGGAAGTCCTTCTCGCTAAGCATCTATGGCATCCTTCTGGGTGGCGGTAAGAGATCGCGCGGCAGAACAGCCTCGCTTCTCTAAGCATCTTCGCAGAAAAAATGGTATGCTGGGCTAATCGAAAGCAGTCTCCGCGCGATTGCTTCAGGAGTGTTTAACGGGCTTGTGAGGAGCTGATGGCAGATATCAAAGAAAGCCCGCTTACGCGGAAGCTTCAAGCCTTCGTCGCGTTGTCTGAGGAAGAACTGCGCGTTCTAGAGCGCCTGCACCTGCGTCGGCGGTCCTTCACGGCAGGTCGTGATCTGGTGCATCAAGGGCAGTCTGATCAGGCCGCCTACATTTTGGCCGATGGCTGGGTCTGTTCCTACAAGCTTCAGCCGAACGGAACCCGGCAGATCGTGGATTTCCAGATACCGGGTGATTTTCTTGGATTGCGCAGCGTGCTGCTCCGCACTTCCGATCACAGTTTCGAGCCGATCACGGACATACTTGTGGCAGAAGTCCTCGCGGACGACCTTTTGGAAGCGTTAGAGAGAACGCCTCGCCTGGCGTCGGCCATCCTCTGGGCAGCGTCACGGGACGAAGCCATGGTCGTCGAGCATCTCGTTGGGGTTGCCCGGCGTGCTGCGGAGGCGCGCATGGCGCATTTCCTTTTGGAAGTGGGGGCGAGGATGACGCTGGTCGGACTTGGGGACAAAGGCGGTTTCGCCTGCCCTCTGACGCAGTATCATCTTGCCGATGCGCTCGGCTTAAGCTCTGTCCATGTGAACCGCGTTCTGCGCCGCCTTCGCGAAAGCGGCCTGGTAACCTTTCGGGATGGCCGGGTGACGTTCGGCGACTACGACAAATTGGTGGATCTGGCGGAATTTGATCCGGCGTATCTGGATCAAACCGGCCCGCTTCTGAAATGAAAAAGGCCGCCCCCTCCCCCCCGGAAAGCTGACGGCGGCCCGATCGTCTTCTAAAACAAGTGATGTCAGGAAATCGCTGCGCTCGCCGCGTCGAGTTCCTTGTTGGTCTCGGCGTAGTTTTTCGCCTGGTGCGCCTTTTCGGCGGCATGATAGTGTTTCAGAGCCCGGTCTTTCTTGGGGCCTGCGCTTACCTTGTCACAGTCCGCTTTGACCGAGGTCATCTTCTGGGCGACATTGGTTTGTTCAGGTGTCATAGGGCTGTCCTTTCCTGGGCATTCCGAGAAGAAGGGCGCGCGAGAGCGCAGATCATTTGGTGAGTTGCTAGTTACCCGCGCCTCTCCGACTCTCGGAAATTACTGCTGCCGAGGATTCGGCGGGCAGAATGTCATCTAGCCCTCTGCTCGGCGTTGCCGCACTGACGCAAGTTAGCCTAGCGCGGGATCCGCGTATTTCAGCCGGTAGACGGGGAACACGAAGCTTGAACGATGGTGAATAACCCTCTGAAGGGTTCATTTTCGCTGAGATAGGTTGCCTCCCGCATCATGTGGCCGGTGTTTGCTGGTGTGACAGCCGCAGCCAGCCGCTGTCGTCCAGAAGATATGTTGACGCGCAAAGAGCTTCATAGATTGGTGAGCCTGGCTTCTCGGCTATGACGAGGTAGGCAAGCACAGCAACAGCGTCATTTTTTGCCACGCTGCGGTCTTTCATTTGCACAGTCCGCCAGCCTGTGTTTTGCTTCACGTGCTTCCAGATCAGGTCACCCTGGAGGATGCCTGGCGGATAGGGGAATATCATCACTGCATTCTTCGCAGTTGAGCTGCGCGCGCTGTCCGCGCCGCTGGTCCAGAACCGCTCCTCCAGATCCCAGAGAATAGCGTGGTCCTGACAGATCGGTCCCCCATGTTTCCGATCCAAATGCCGACGGTCCCGGTCCTGTTCCTTGCGGAGGGTCATTGGCCCGTCCCCGGAGTGCCTGCGAGTATAAACTGCATAATCAGAAAGAGGATCGTCAGTACCGCCCAGATCACCCCAGACAAATTTGCCGGCCCGTTTTCTGCGTTGCCGGGAACGGTCGTCAAGCGTCCGCCGCGTTTGGGAAGAAGACGGGTCAGTTTTCGCGCGAGCGTTCCGCTATCCTGCTTGAGTGCGGGCACGTCCCGGAATTGCGACAACAGCATCTCCAGTCGCGAGCCCGCGGCCTCTTTCTCCAACGCGGCAAGTGCGGCTGCCTCCTCCCAAGGTTCGAGTTCAAGTCTCGCAAGCGCCGAAAGAACCGTAACGGCATTGCCATTCCGGTCCTCGCCAACGAAGGCTTGCAAAAACCGGTCAAACTCGGGCTCGTGCGGATGAAGAATGCCAGCGGCAGGCATCGGCGTATCCTCCTTTTTGATGTGTCCGGACCTGGGAGCGGCTGTTCCGGAAGAGCGGGGCTGCCGCTTGCCGGGTAAAAGCTCCGGATAACTCCGATCATACCCGCATTGCCCGGAGCACGCGCTGACGCAGATCAGCCGGTCTCCAGTCCTCTGAAGTCAAGCCGCGGGGCAGGTCCAGGTTCGCCCGCACGGCCAGGATCTCCGCGGATCTTGGCGGCGCTAACATGGGTCAGCGCGCACCGCCCGGATCCGGGATAATGTATGAGGACCGCAAAGTTTGCCGGCCTCTCTGCAACTGGAATGTCGCAACCAAGGCAGCGCGAAAGACAGGCAAACATCGCGGAGACGGGTGATGGCCTTGCGCTCAATCACGTCCATCGTGACCTTCCCGCAGCTTTTTTGCCTTGTCCGGATATCCGCACGAGCTGCCTGCGGCGAATACGAAGTGCTGGTCGAGGAGGAACTTATCGAGCCGCTGAGTTTCACGGCATACCCAGAACGGCGATTTACCTGACCATACACGGCAAGGGGCGTTTGCCGGGCCGGACAGAGTTGCGGCCAACTACCTGGGCCGACCTGGAAGCAGCGCTTGGCCAAAACCAGAAACGCGACACTTGAAGATAGCGAGGCGGCGCTTTCCCCGCTGGAGGAACTACGATGAACGCTCCCGAATGGCTTAAACCCGGCCTCTGCGGCGCCGTGACCGGCGCGGTACTTGCCGGCTTCGTCGGGTTCACCTGGGGCGGCTGGGTGACTGGCGGAACCTCGAACGACAGGGCCATAGCCATGGCCCGCAACAATGTAGTCACGGCTTTGGTGCCTGTCTGCCTGGACATGGCCCGAACCGATGCGGAACTCGACGCAAAGCTGGCAGCGATCAGAGCCGTTGCTACCTTCCGGCAGCGGGATGCCCTCATGGAAGCCGGCTGGGCGACGGTCCCGGGAGCCGAGACCCCGGACCGCGACATTGCGCAGGCCTGTCTTGCAGCCCTTGACGTCGACAAGTCGCCGGAGCGCCCGGAAAACACGATCAATGAAGGATGAACAGTGCCATGTCACCGTCTCTGCCTGAGATGACAGATCTTGAACGGCGCGTGCTCGCCCATGAACGGATTCTCCAGTCGCTCATTGCGTACATGTCCCACACTGAACCGCGCTTCATAGAGCACCTGAAGAAACGCTTTGTCGAACCAATGGCCATGGTGCGGCATGAGCATGACCACCGGAACGCGGATGATTACGCGGAAGAGTTCATTCGCGCCGTGATGGTTCTTGGAGAAACGCAATTGCCAAAGGCGGAAAGCTCAAAAAGACAGTGTGAACGCAATGCACCATCAGGAAAAAGAGGAAGCTAACTGGCACCCCTATCGGCCCACCGCGCGAGCGGAGCGCGTCCGTGTCCGGGAGAGAAATGGCATCTGGGAGGTCAAGGTGGATGGTGTATTCCACGGGGATTACCACGACAAGGGCAAGGCGCTGGCAGCCGCAGCCTTGGCCCGCTTGTCACTTCGATGAGAGGACTTCTCCCATGAACGAGCTAGTCAGAAAGTCCACTGCAGTATTTGCCCGGCCTTTCAGTGTGCCTGGCTTCGACGAGACTCTTCCGTCAGGAGAGTATGATATTGAAACGGAACTGTGTTCACCACCCGACCAGCTGCACCCGGAAGCCTGGAAAACCTCTGTAGCGGTGAAGCTGCATCCTCGGGCATCCCACCCTGGCCTGGCGAGAACTTTGACCGTTTCACTGGCCGACCTCGATGAGGCCATGGCTAAAGACAAGCTGACCGGAAAGGATCTGGCCGAACTTTTCCTGGAAGAAATGCTGGCAGATCCGATGGTTCGGCTGGTGATGGAGGCCGACGGCGTTTCCGAGATGCAGCTTCGGCATCTCTACGCAGGCGGGCATGCATCCCGGACGGACAAAAAGGCGCCGGATGCTGCTCCAGCAGGTAAATCGTCAAAGGAAAACTCTCCGATACAGGCCGCGGAGAACGAAGGAATGCCAACACAGGGGGAATAAGACGTGTGGATGTCCCCGGGACCGCCAAGGCCTGCGCCGGGGTGCCGGTCCGTGCGAGCAAGAGAGGAAACAAAATGCCCGACCAGAACGGCGGCCCGGAAGACCGTGGGCCATGGCAAAGCAAACAGAAGCGCAATCCGCCGGAGATTGACGATCTTCTTCGTCAAGGCCGTGACCGCCTGGGCGGGTTGCTCCCTGATGGGCGGCCGCCTCTGAGGGGGGTGCTGGTTGCAGGAGCGATAGTCTTGGCGGCGGTCGCGGCCTGGTCTTCTTATTACACAGTCCCGAGCGACTCGGTCGCCGTTGTCCAGCGTTTTGGCAGATACACTGCTGAGGTCCCGCCTGGCCTGCATTTCAAGTTCCCGCTTGGCATAGACGTTGCCACACTGGTGCCAGTGAAACGGCAGCTGAAACAGGAATTCGGGTTCACGACGCCGGGCAGGAGCGATCCCTTCCAGAGCCCGTCAGACGGCCGGCGCGAAACCGAAATGGTTACGGGGGATCTGAATGCCGCGCTTGTGGAATGGGTGGTGCAGTACCGGATCTCGGACCCTCTGAAATTCCTGTTCGAAGTACGCGAACCAAGCGCGACTTTGCGCTACGTCTCTGAGTCTGTGATGCGCGAGGTCGTTGGCGACCGAACGGTTGACGAGGTCATCACCATCGGCCGGCAGGAGATAGAGAGTGAGGCCCTTCTCAAGATGCAGGCTCTGTCCACGAAATACGCCATGGGCATCAGCATCGACCAGGTGCAGCTGAAGAATATCAATCCGCCGGGCCCCGTTCAGGCGTCGTTCAATGAGGTCAATCAGGCGCAGCAGGAAAAAGAGCGCCTGATCAACGAAGCGCGCCGCGAATATAACAAGGTCATTCCGCTGGCCGAAGGCGAGAAGGATCAGCGGATCCGCGAGGCTGACGGCTACCGCCTGAAACGCATTAACGAAGCGGAGGGCGACGCCGCGCGGTTCACCGCGCTTTTGGCCGAATACGTCAAGGCGCCTGAGGTCACGAGGCGGCGGATATACATAGAAACCCTCCAGGATGTTCTGCCCAGTATTCTGTCAAAAATCATTGTCGAAGGATCGACTGCGAGCATCCTGCCGCTTTTGAACCTCGACAGGCTTCAGGAGAATTCGCCATGAACATCAGACTGGGCCTCATTGCAGGGATTGCGGCTGCAGTTGGCGTGATTGCCTCCGGTTCCCTCTACACAGTTGGTGAAGTCGAACAGGCCATTATCACCCAATTTGGTAAACCGGTCGGTGAACCAGTCATAACGGCCGGTTTAAAGCTGAAGCTGCCCATCGTTCAGGAAGTCAACCGGATCGACCGCCGGGTTCTTGAGTGGGACGGTAATCCTTCTGACATGCCCACCAAGGACAAGCTCTACATATCCGTCGATCTGTTCGCCCGCTGGAAGATCACCGACCCGTTGCAATATTTTCTGCGGCTGCGCGATGAGCGCAGTGCGCAATCCCGTCTCGACGATATTCTCGGCAGCGAAACCCGCAACGCCGTCGCCAAACACGAGCTGATAGAGATTATCCGGACCACGAAGGGCCGGATCCCGCTGCGGGACACGCTTCTGACCGATGAAGAGCGCGCGCAGGACATAGGTTCTCTGGTTCCTATCCAGAAAGGCCGCGCACTTGTGGAACAGGAGATATTCGCAGCCGCCTCAGAGAAGGTTCACGTTTTTGGGATCGAGCTTCTCGATATCCGTTTCAAGAGGATCAATTACAACGAGAGTGTGCGCCCGAAGATCTACGACCGCATGATCTCAGAGCGCCGGCAGATCGCTGAACGGTTTCTTTCCGAGGGCAATGGCGAAGCCGCGCGGATCCGCGGCAACCGGGTTCGCGATCTGAACAAGATCCAGTCCGAAGCGTATCGCGCCGTCGAGGAAATCCGCGGCGTGGCTGATGCCTCGGCGGCTGCGATTTACGCAAACGCCTACAACACCGACGCCCAGGCAGCTGAATTCTATGCGTTCACCCGGACAATGCAGGCCTACAAGGACATGATTTCAGGGGGTACGACGCTGGTGCTGACAACGGACAGCGACCTTTTCAGGTTTCTGAGTGGAATGGAGGGCGGAGAGCCGGCTGGGAGCACGTCTCCTCCCGCTCCCGGCCTGACGGCCGCGGTCGAACGCTGATGTATCGGAGGACGAGGAGATGACGGAAAAACCGGTGGATTTAGACGCAAGACGAAGCGCCGAAAGCCAGATTGCGACCGACATCCGGCGGCACGCCCTGAAGGACTTCGAAGCCGATCAGAGAAAACTCCGCCGGCGGCAGGAAGAACTTGAAGTGCAGCTTCTCGCCGAACCGGCCTCTAACTGGCATGAGGCGGCGATCAAGGCGCAGTATCTGATCCGGCGGTATTCCGAAACCGCCGACGCCCGGGATGCCAGGCGGCAGCGGCTCATAGAGCGCGCGCTTGGCGATCTTGCCCGGCTGATCGAAGAGGAGGACGCAGGCCAATGACCGGGAACTTGGAGCAGAAGAAAATACCGGTGCGTGCTTTCCAGGATGTTCCGCAAGAACGTTTGTGCCTTCGCTGCCGCACACCATTCTGGAGCGAAGGTTTTGGGGAACGCATTTGCCAGCGCTGCAAAAAGTCGAACTCGTGGCAAACGCTGGTGCAGTCGGTGCGCCCACCGGGCCGCCGCCGCTAAGATCTGCCAGAGCAGCGGAACAGACCACAGTTTCAGTATTTGGATGGCAGACAGGTCCTGCCCAGTGCGAACCCGCTGGGCAACAGTATTCACTGGTGCAGGGAATCTCGCCTTCGCCGGCCCGCACTGCAGCACCTCATTCCACATCAAAAGGCTGGTGTAGGTCAGAGCCTACCATAATCGATGTCGGCGTGGTGGGGTTCAGGGCGGGTGTCCAGCATCTGAAGCTATCCTCGATTTTCAATGTGCGGCCGCTAACCTGTGTTATTCGGGCGCTGTCCGAACCGGTTTATAATCAGAAGAGGTCACTGGCATTGGTCTGGTGACGTTAAACTTCGAGCAGGCGCAAAGCGGGGCGGACCCTCTTGGTCAGATGCAGGGTTTCCCCGCACAGCTTTGCCCGCTCGATACCTCCCTGAAAGGATTACCGGAATGCCCCATGAACCGAACAAGGGCGAAAACGCCCAAAAACAAGCGAAGCCTGTCAAAGATACCGGCGCTCACGCGCCGCGCGGGCAAGATAAGGATCAGGCAGAACCACATTCTCGTGCTGCGGAAACGGCTCAAAAAGACACCGGCGCAGAAACGCCGTCCAAAACTCCGAAAAAATGACAATCAGGGAGTTGTCAGAGACCGACAAAGCGTTCCCTGATACTGTTCTTTGCAATCAATGCATCAGGCCGCCCGGCAAGACGCGCCGGGCGGTTCTCTTATTCCGGCCTCTTGAAAAGAGGGGCCTGCCGCACAAATCTTCTGCTGGCGGCAATCTTGCGGATAGATCTGGACACAATGGGCGGAGAGGCAGCGCTTCCCGGCTGACACACTCTCTTCCGGCAATTTGTTTGAGGGGTGAGCCCTGTCCACGTAAATCGTGGAACTGAGGCGATTGCGGGAAGGCGGATAATCACCCTTTGCAGCAAATTCGTTGTGCCCGGCGACTAAGAGCAACTAACTGATTTTGCACTGTCCCAGTCAGATTATCCGGGTCAGATGGGGCCGTTGCCTCAGCCGGCGGCGTCATCAGGGTCAGAGACGGCCAAGCAGAAGCAGCACGACGACGATGATGAGCACGGTGCCAAGCACACCGACCC
>NZ_JAXMOX010000142.1:0-12567 GCF_034669605.1 Leisingera sp. | reverse complement strand
GCCGACCGGGACCCATTGGCCTGCCTTGCCGCAATTGCCCATGCCGGGGTCCAGCGCCATGTCATTGCCAAGCCCGCGAATCTGCTGCAGCGCGGTAGCGCCGTCGCCGATCAGCGTGGCGCCTTTAACCGGTGCGCCGAGCTTGCCGTCCTTCACCCTGTAGGCCTCGGTGCAGGAGAACACGAATTTGCCATTGGTGATGTCGACCTGGCCGCCGCCAAACCCCACTGCCCAGATGCCGTCCTTGATACCTGCCACCAGATCGCCGGGGTCGGCGCCGCCGCCCAGCATATAAGTATTGGTCATCCGCGGCATCGGCGCATGGGCATAGCTTTGGCGCCGCCCGTTGCCGGTGGGGGAAACCCCCATCAGCCGCGCGTTCTGGCGGTCCTGCATGAAGCCGACCAGAACGCCGTCCTCGATCAGCGTGGTTTTCTGGCTGGGCGTGCCTTCGTCGTCCACGGTGATCGAGCCGCGCCGGTCCGGGATGGTTCCGTCGTCCAGCACGGTGACCCCTTTGGCGGCGATTTGCTTGCCCATCAGGCCGGCAAAGGCGGACGAGCCCTTGCGGTTGAAGTCGCCCTCCAGCCCGTGGCCGATCGCTTCGTGCAGCAGAATACCGGGCCATCCGGGACCAAGCACGACATCCATTTCGCCCGCCGGAGCAGGAACCGCATCGAGGTTCACCAGCGCAATGCGCAGCGCCTCGTGCACCTGTGCCTGCCAGTTCTTGGGGTCGACCAGCCCGTCGAGACCCAGCCGCCCGCCGCCGCCTGCGGAGCCGCTTTCGCGGCGGCCGTCCTTTTCGACGATCACCGACACGTTGAAACGCGCCATCGGGCGGATGTCGCGCACCCGCACCCCGTCTGCGCGCAGGATCTCCACCTCCTGCAGCGAGGCGGCCAAAGACGCTGAAACCTGCACCACCCGTTGATCCAAATCGCGCGCATAGGCGTCAACCTCGCGCAGTGTCTCCACCTTCACCGGAAACGGCATGGCGCTGATCGGATCGGCATCGGTGTAGAGTTTGGCATTGGTCGCCTGGGGGGCATCCGAATAGGTACCGCCGCCGTTTCCCACCGCCAGCTTGGCCGTTTCTGCCGCCCGCTTCAGCGACCCGATGGAGACATCGGTGGAATGCGCATACCCTGCCACATCCCCGTTTACCGCCCGCAGGCCAAAGCCTTCGGAGGCATCATAGCTGGCGCTGCGCAGCCGCCCGTCATCAAAGGACAGCGCTTCCGACTTGCGGCGTTCTGCAAAAATCTCCCCGTCCTCCGCACCATTCAGCGCATCGCGCAGGCAGGCGTGGGCCTCCTCCTCGGGGAGCGCGGTTTCAAACGGGCGAAATGCGGGGGTTTCCATAGCACGGTCCTCGGATTTTTTTGATCTAAATCAAGAAAGCGACGGATTGACGCTTGCCTGCCTCTTTATCTGTACGCCCGAATATGATTTTAAGCGGCGTCAAAGACAACGGGGCTGGTGCGTTTTGTGGGAATCAATGATTCCCCCGCATTCGTACTGCCGCAGGAACAATGCGATCAAACGATCAGGACAGAACATGAAAAACGCTTTGATGCTTTCGGGCCTTTTCGCCGGCCTTTCAAGCCTTCCAGCAATGGCGCAAGAAGGTCTGGAAACCATTGGCAAGCCGGTTAACGGCGGCCTGAACTTCCAGCCGGCGGCGACTTCGCTGGCTGATGGCCTGCAGAAACTGGATTACATGATCCTGGTGATCATCACCGTGATCTGTGTTTTTGTTGCCGGTCTGATGGTTTACGCCATTGTCCGCTTTAACAAGCGGGCCAATCCGACCCCTGCCAAGTTCACCCACCACACCCCGGTTGAGATCGCTTGGACCATTGTCCCGATCCTGGTGCTGGTTTTCATCGGTTCCTTCTCGCTGCCGCAGCTGTTTGCCCAGCAGGAAATCCCCAAAGCCGACCTCACCATCAAGGTGACCGGTTACCAGTGGTACTGGGGCTATGAATACACCGACCATGAATTCGGTTTCGAGAGCTTCCTGCTGCCCAAGGATCAGCTGGCTGCAAACGGCTATGCCGAAGATGAATGGCTGCTGGCCACCGATACTGCCGTTGTGGTGCCCTCGGGCAAGACCGTTGTGATGCAGGTGACGGCGGCTGATGTGATCCACTCCTGGACCATTCCGGCCTTCGGCGTAAAGCAGGACGCGGTTCCCGGCCGTCTGGCAGAGCTGTGGTTCAACGTTGAGGAAGGCAAAGAAGGCATCTACTTCGGCCAATGCTCCGAACTGTGCGGCAAGGACCATGCCTATATGCCGATCACCGTCAAGGTTGTAACACAGGCAGAATACGACACCTGGCTGGAAGGCGCCAAGGCAGAATACGCGGGCCTCCCGCAGGCCTATCAGGTCGCCTCCAACTGAGAACTAGCCATACGGAGCTTGAAGAGGCTTCGTATGGTATAGTCAAAAGAATAGGGTGCGCAGCGTTGCGCATCTGTTGCCGCCAAAGGACTGAAGATGAGCGACGCAAGCATCAACGCAAGCCGGGCCTATGAGGACGAGGCCAGCTTTGGCGATTACTTCGCCCTGCTGAAGCCCCGTGTCATGTCGCTGGTGGTGTTCACGGCTCTGGTCGGGCTGCTGGCGGCCCCGGTTGGTGTGCATCCCGTGATTGGCTTCTGTGCCATCCTGTTTATCGCCATCGGCGGCGGTGCGTCCGGGGCGCTCAACATGTGGTGGGACGCGGACATCGACAAGGTGATGAAGCGCACCAAGGGCCGCCCGATCCCCGCTGGCAAGGTCGAGCCGGGCGAGGCATTGGCACTGGGACTGGCGCTGTCGGGCCTGTCGGTGATCATGCTGGCGCTGGCCGCCAACGTCTTTGCCGGGGCGTTCCTGGCCTTCACCATATTCTTTTATGTGGTGGTCTACACCATGTGGCTGAAGCGCGCGACGCCGCAGAATATCGTGATCGGCGGTGCAGCGGGGGCCTTCCCGCCGGTGATCGGATGGATTGCCGCCACCGGCACCATGTCGGTTGAACCCTGGCTGATGTTCCTGCTCACCTTTATGTGGACGCCGCCGCATTTCTGGGCGCTGGCGCTGTTCATGCGGTCGGACTATGACGATGCCGGCGTGCCGATGCTGACCGTTACGCACGGCCGCCGCGCCACCCGTGCCCATATTCTGGTTTACACTGTCCTGCTGGCGCTCCTGGCCATTGGCACTGCCTTCTCCGGCATCGGCGGCCCGTTGTATCTGGCGGCAGCGCTGGTAATGAATGCGCTTTTCCTGCACGGCGCCTGGAAAATCACCCGCCGCGATGAAGACGACTCGGAAGGCGACAACTTCAAGGTGGAGCGCAGCTTCTTCAAACTGTCGCTGCTCTATCTGTTCCTGCATTTCGGTGCGATCCTGGCTGAAGCATTGCTGAAGCCCTACGGCCTGGGAGGCTGGTAAGATGGCACTGCGCAAGGAACACGAGCTGCACAAGCGGCGCTCCGGCTTGAACAAGGGCGTGGGCATCCTTCTCGCTGCATTTGTGGTGCTGGTCATGGCACTGACCATGGTCAAGGTGACCTCGGCCACTTTTAAATTCCCGGATGCTCAGGGGGAGCAGAACTGATGGCGTTGCAGGGACCGCAGAAAACCGTTTTCCAGCTGGTGGGCGTGGTTGTCCTGATGGGCGGCCTGTCCTGGGCGTCGGTGCCGTTTTACGACTGGTTCTGCCGGGTGACCGGCTATGGCGGTGTCACACAAGTCGCCAATGCCGGCTCCGACACCATTCTGGATCAGACCATCACCGTCCGTTTCGATGGTTCCAAACAACGCGGCATGCCGTGGGAATTCAAACCGTCGCAGCGCGAGATGGAGATGAAGCTGGGCGATACCGGACTGGCCTTCTATGAGGCCTACAATCCGACCGACCGCCCCGTTGCCGGTCAGGCGTCCTACAACGTGACGCCCTATCAGGCCGGGTATTTCTTTGAGAAAATCGACTGTTTCTGCTTTACCGAGCAGGTGCTTCAGCCGGGGGAGCGGGTGCAGATGCCCGTGACTTTCTACGTCGACCCGGAAATCATCGATGACCGGGACGCAAAATACGTGCATACGATCACGCTTTCGTACACGTTTCATGAAATCGATCTGCCCGAGGGTTACGCAGCCCTCGACACCGGGGATAACACCGGGGCAGGCGCAACCACGAACTAGGCCGCTTTGGTGAGGGACACTTGAATGGCGCACGCTAAAAATCACGATTATCATATTCTGCCGCCGTCGATCTGGCCGCTGGCAAGCGCGCTAGGCGCATTTATCATGCTGGTTGGCGGTGTGCTCTGGATGCACGCGATCACTGCTTGGATGTTCTGGATCGGCCTTGTGGCAGTTCTCTACTCGGCTTTTGCCTGGTGGTCCGAAGTTGTCGCCGAAAGCAAGGTCGGCGACCACACCACTGTTGTGCGCATTGGTCTGCGCTACGGTTTCATCCTGTTTGTGATGTCCGAGGTGATGTTCTTCTTCGCTTGGTTCTGGTCGTTCTTCAAACATGCCATCTACCCGATGGAGACCTATGCCGGTACCGAATATGTGGCACCGGAAATCTATGCGGTTGACCCGTTCCACCTGCCGCTGATCAACACGCTGATCCTGCTGCTGTCGGGCTGTGCCGTGACCTGGGCGCACCACGCGCTGGTCCACAACAACGACCGCAAGGCGCTGATCCAGGGCCTGTCCATCGGCATCCTCTTCGGCATCGCCTTCACCTTCCTGCAGGGCTACGAGTACGCCCACCTGCTGCACGAAGGCTGGCAGTTCGGCGGCGATGAATTCTACTCGAACTTCTTCATGGCAACCGGATTCCACGGTTTCCACGTTGTGATCGGCACCATCTTCCTGACCGTCTGCCTGATCCGTGCGATGAAGGGCGACTTCACACCAGAACAGCACGTCGGTTTTGAGGCTGCAGCCTGGTACTGGCACTTCGTAGACGTCGTTTGGCTGTTCCTGTTTGTCGCCGTCTACATCTGGGGCACTTCCGGCCTGTAACAGGCGGATTGTAATGGTTACATGATTGCGGTTCCAAAAACCGCAGACAGACCTTAATGAGCAAGGCGCGCAGGGCAGCAAGCTCTGCGCGCCTTTACTGTTGAAGCGGAGCAGCCCGGATGCGGCATGTCGGTTTTTTGGTTGTGGTCAGCGGTCTGGGAATCGCGATCCTGCTGGGCCTTGGAACCTGGCAGCTGCAGCGGCTGGCGTGGAAAGAGCAGGTCATCGAAGACATTCTCTCCCGTTTGGCCGGGTTGCCTGTCCCCCTGCCTGCTGCCCCCAACGCGGCAGAGCATAAATACCAAGCCGTGGATCTGTTGGGGACCGTTTCGGGGCCGGAACTGCACCTATTGGTCAGCTCCAAGGAAACCGGCGCCGGCTTCCGGATCATTCAGGCCCTGACGGAAGACAAGACAGGCCGCCGTATCCTGCTGGAACGCGGTTTCGTGACCGAGACCGAGAAGGACGCGCAGCGCAGCACCGGTCCGGTCCATGTTGCGGGAAACCTGCACTGGCCGGATGAGCGCGACAGTTTCACCCCGCGGAATGATCCGGCTGAAAATTTCTGGTACGCACGCGATGTGGACGAGATGGCCGCCGTTTTAAAGACAGAGCCGGTCCTGGTGATCTCCCGCGAGCCTATTGGGGAAAATGTCCAGCCGATGGGGATCAGCACCAGAACCATCCCCAACAACCACTTGCAATATGCGATCACCTGGTTTTCGCTGGCCTTCATCTGGGCTGCGATGACTGTCTATTTCCTGCGGCGCAACCGCGCCAATTTCTAGAGAGCCAAGGCGATGAAATATATCTCGACCCGGGGCCAAGCGCCCGAGCTGACCTTTGAAGACGCGATGCTTACCGGGCTTGCCCGTGACGGCGGTCTTTATGTGCCGGCCGAAATTCCGCAGATGTCCCAGGCTGACATCGCCGCACTGGCCGGTCTCTCCTACGAGGAAACTGCCTTTCGCGTGATGCGCCCTTTCCTCGGTGATTGTTTCACTGACGAAGAATTCCGCGCCATCATCACCCGCGCCTATCAGGGCTTCGGCCACGCGGCCCGCGCGCCGCTGAAACAGCTGGCGCCCAATCATTTCCTATTGGAGCTGTTCCACGGTCCCACTTTGGCGTTCAAGGACTTCGCCATGCAGCTGATCGGCCAGCTGTTCCAGGCAGCGCTTGAGCGCCGCGGCGACCGGGTGACCATTGCAGGCGCCACCTCCGGCGATACCGGTTCAGCCGCCATGGAAGCTTTCCGCGGCCTCAGCAATGTGGATGTGTTCATCCTGTATCCGCATGGCCGGGTCTCCGAGGTGCAGCGCCGCCAGATGACAACGCCGCGGGACGCCAACGTGCACGCGCTGGCCGTCGATGGCGATTTTGATGACTGCCAGGCCCGCGTGAAGGACATGTTCAACGACTTCGATTTCCGCGACGGCGTCAAGCTGGCCGGGGTGAACTCGATCAACATCGCCCGGGTGCTGGCGCAGGTGGTCTACTATTTCTCCGCTGCCGTGTCGCTCGGCGCGCCGCAGCGCAAGGTGAGCTTCACTGTGCCGACCGGCAACTTCGGCGACATCTTTGCAGGCTTCATCGCCAAGCAGATGGGCCTGGCGATCGACCAGCTGGTGGTCGCCACCAACCAGAACGACATCCTGCACCGCTGCCTGTCGGGGCAGGGCTACTACAAGGGTGATACCCAGCCCTCGATCTCGCCGTCGATGGACATTCAGGTGTCGTCGAACTTCGAGCGCGCCCTGTTCTACGCTTACGGCCAGGACAGCGGCGCCGTGGCCCAGCTGATGGACGAGCTGAAGACCGGCGGCTTTGACGTCTCCCAAGGCGCGATGCAGGCGCTGAGCGAGACCTACATCTCGGGCCGCACTTCCGAAGACGAAACGCTGGCGACAATCAAATCCGAACTGGCCGCCTCGGGCGAGCTGCTGTGCCCGCACGGCGCCGTGGCTGTGAAGGTTGCGAATGAGCTCCGCACGGCAGAGGTGCCGATGATCACGCTGGCCACGGCGCACCCGGCAAAATTCCCGGCGGCGGTCGAAGATGCAAGCGGCATCCATCCGCCTCTTCCCCCGCGCATGGCGGATCTGTATGACAGGCCGGAACGGGTGACCCGGATCGCCAATGATCTCGCCGCCCTCGAGGATCACATCAGAAAGAACATCGCGAATTGACAGTTCAGCAGCACACACTCGCCAACGGGTTCCGCGTCGTCTCCGAACATATGCCGGGGCTGGAATCCGCGGCGGTCGGGATCTGGGTCAACGCCGGCGGCCGCCACGAGCGGCTTGAGCAGAACGGTATTGCCCATTTCCTGGAGCACATGGCCTTCAAGGGCACCAAGATCCGCACGGCCCTGCAAATTGCGGAAGAGATCGAAGATGTCGGCGGTTACATCAACGCCTACACTTCGCGGGAAGTGACGGCTTATTACGCCCGTGTGCTGAAGAACGATGTGCCGCTGGCGGTGGATGTGATCGGGGACATCCTGCTGAACCCGGTGTTCGATCAGCGTGAGATCGAGGTCGAACGCGGGGTGATCCTGCAGGAAATCGGCCAGTCACTGGATACGCCGGATGACGTGATCTTTGACTGGCTTCAGGAAGAAAGCTACCGCGGCCAGCCCTTGGGCCGGACTATCCTTGGCCCGGCAGAGCGCGTCAGCAGCTTCAGCCGGGAAGACCTGCAAGGTTTCGTGGCGGAACATTACGGCCCTGGCCAGATGATTCTGGCGGCGGCCGGGGGTGTCGATCACGATGTTCTGGTGAAGCTCGCCGAGCAGATGTTTGGCCACATGGTACCAAGGCCCGAGTTTAACGCCGAAGGTGCGCGGTTCACCGGCGGCGAGGCGCGGCAGGTCAAAGACCTGGAGCAGGCGCATTTTGCGCTGGCTTTTGAGGGCCCCAGCTATCGCGACCAGTCCATGTACACCTCGCAGATCTATGCCAGCGCGCTTGGCGGCGGCATGTCATCGCGGCTGTTCCAGGAGGTGCGCGAGAAAAGGGGTCTGTGCTACACGATCTTTGCGCAGGCCGGGTCTTATGCCGATACTGGCGCGCTGACGGTTTACGCCGGCACCTCCGGCGAGCAACTGGAAGAGCTGGCGGGCATCACCATCGACGAGATGAAACGCGCCGCGGACGACATGACTGAGGCCGAAGTCGAGCGCGCCCGCGCCCAAATGAAAGCCGGGATGCTGATGGGGTTGGAAAGCCCGTCGAACCGGGCTGAACGTCTGGCCCGCCTGGTGCAGATCTGGGGCAAGGTGCCGTCGCTGGAACACACAGTTGAACGGATCGAGGCCGTGACCACAGGTGAAGTGCGCGCCATGGCTGAGGAAATGGCGGTTTCAGCCCCGGCGGCTCTTGCGCTCTATGGCCCGGTGGCAGACGCTCCGGCACTGGAAAGGCTGCAGGAGAGGCGCGCCGCCTGATGCTGCTGAACCGCCGCAAGGTCCGCATTGAAACCGAGCGCCTGACCCTCAGGCCGCCGGTGCATGCGGATTTTCACAGCTGGGCAGCGTTGCGGTTGCAGAGCCAGCCATATCTGATGCCGTGGGAGCCTAGCTGGGCTGCGGACCACCTTAGCCGCAAGAGCTTTACCAACAGGATCTATTGGGCCCGCCGATCAGTGGCCGGGGGGACGGCTTTGCCGCTGTTCCTGATCCGGCGGGCCGACAATATGCTGGTGGGCGCGATCACGCTGGACAACATCCGCCGCGGCCCGGCGCAGGCGGGAACACTGGGGTACTGGACCGGCTTGCCCTTTGCCCGCCACGGCTACATGCGCGAAGCGATCGGCGCGGTGGTGCATCACGCCTTCAGCAAGCTGGATCTCAGCCGGATCGAGGCCGCCTGCCTGCCGGAAAACCACGCATCCCGCGGGCTGCTGGAGAAATCCGGCTTTAAATACGAGGGCGTTGCCCAGTCCTATTTGCAGATCAACTGCCGCTGGCGAACCCATGTGCTGTATGCTTCGCTGCGGCACGACCGGCGCGGCAAGACACTGACGGGACAGGCCTGATCACAGCCAAGCCGACTCTCCGGGAATAACTGCCGGTCGCTGGTGCGCTGTTTATACTCCGCCTAGGTGACGCCCGACCAGTTACAAGACAGAAAGTTCAATTCTGCCGGTGCAGGCGGGTGCTTTGCCTGCAATTGATCCCCCTCGGGGCTGACGAATCGCGGCAGCGCCCTATAACCACTGCTATGCGCGTTTTGCCCGCCCTTGCTTGCGCCTTGGTGCTTTCCGGAGCCGCCGCCGCTCAAACTCAGGAGCGCCGGGCAAGCCACTGCATCGCATTGGCCCAGGGCACGCCCGGTCTCGAGTACCTGCACAAAGCCAATTGGCAGGACCCGGTTGCGCAGGATAACGTGCAGATCCGCTATATCGCGCATGCCTCCTTTCTGCTGCGCACCGAAGGCGGGTTGAATGTGGTCACCGATTTTACCGGCTTCACCGGCGCTGCGCCGCTGATCCCGGATGTGGTCACCATGAACCACGCGCATGAAACCCACTGGACTGCGCATCCCGATCCAGCCATTCCCCATGTGCTGCGGGGCTGGGGGCCGGGAGGGAGCGGGGCAGAACACCATCTGGATCTTGGCGAAATGCTGATCCGCAATGTCTCAACCGACATCCGCAACATGTTCGGCGGCGTGGTGGCGCAAGGCAACTCAATCTTTGTTTTCGAAGCGGCCGGCCTTTGCATCGGCCATTTGGGCCATCTCCACCACGTGCCGACGCCGGAACAGTTCGCGGCGCTGGGGCGGCTTGATGTTGTGATGGCCGCTGTGGATGGCGGCATAACCCTTCCGCTGGACCAAATGCTGGAGGTTCTGGGGCGGCTGCGTTCCTCAGTCATTATCCCGATGCATTGGTTCAGCGGCGCGTCATTGCAGCAGTTCCTGGCCCGGATCGGCCCAGAGTTTGACGTGGTGAGTGAAGGCAACAGCACGCTGACGGTGTCGCTGCGCAGCCTGCCCAGCCGCCCGACGATCCATGTGCTGCAGCCAAAGTACCTGCTGGAAGAAGACTGACCTGCCTTGCCAGCCAGAGCGGCTTCCGGCATGGATGAGACATGAGCTTGAACCCCGCCGGTACTGCCTTTGCCATCCGTCTTGCGAACCAGCTGCCCGAAGGCGTGCTGCGGCCGCCAGAGCCGCGGTATCTGGAGGAACCGCGCGGCCGCTACCGGGGACAGGCAGGGGTTCTGGCCTTGCCGCAGACAGTGGAGCATGTCTCGGTCCTGATCCGCGAGGCCAATGCTGCCCGGGTGCCGGTTGTGCCCTATGGCGGCGGCACCGGCCTGGTCGGCGGCCAGGTAATGCCGGACGGTCCGGCGCCGCTGGTGCTGTCGCTGGAGCGGATGACGGCAATCCGCTCGGTTTATCCGCAGGAAAATGTCCTGATTGCCGAAGCAGGTGCGATTCTGGCGGATATCCAGACAGCCGCGCAGGGGGCAGGGCGGCTGTTTCCCTTGTCCCTGGCGGCAGAAGGGTCGGCCCGGATCGGCGGCAACCTTTCGACCAATGCGGGCGGCGTCAACGTGCTGCGCTACGGCAATGCGCGCGACCTCTGCCTAGGGCTGGAAGCGGTGCTGCCCACGGGCGAAATCTGGCAAGGGCTGTCCCGTTTGCGTAAAGACAACACCGGTTATGACCTGAAGAACCTGCTGATCGGGGCCGAGGGCACGCTGGGGGTGATCACTGCCGCCGCGCTGAAGCTGTCACCGATACCAGTCAGCCAAGGAACAGCGTTTTTCACGGTAAAGGACCCCGCCGCTGCCATTGCGCTGCTGGCGCTGGCCCGTGACCACGCAGGCGAAGCGGTCAGTGCTTTCGAGCTGATCCACCGGCAGGGGCTGGACTTCCTGTCGGACTGCTTGCCGCAGATCCGCCAGCCTTTTGCCGAAGCGCCGGAATGGAGCGTGCTGATCGAGCTGGGCCTGCCGCGCGGGCTTGACCCGGAAGAGACACTGGCAGAGCTGTTCGAAGCCGCAACGGCAGCAGGGCTGGCAGGCGATGGTGTGATTGCCCAATCCGGCTCTCAGCGGCAGGCCCTGTGGGCGGTGCGGGAAAACATCCCTGCGGCCAACAAGGCAATCGGATCCGTTTCCAGCCACGACATCTCTGTGCCGGTCTCGGATATTCCTGCCTTCATCGAACGGGGCAGCGAGGTTGTTGCAGGCCTGGGCGACTTCCGCATTAACTGCTTCGGCCACCTGGGGGATGGGAACTTGCATTACAATGTGTTCCCGTCAAAGGGCCACATGCGGGAAGAGTACGATCACCTGCGCGGTGCCGTGAAGGAAGCCGTGCATGATCTGGTTCACGCCTTTGGCGGCTCTTTCAGCGCGGAGCATGGTGTAGGGCGGATGAAGACCGGCGACCTGGAGCGTTACGGCGATCCAGTCAGGCTGGCAGCGATGCGGGCGATCAAACTGGCACTGGACCCCAATGGCATCATGAACCCGGGGGCGGTGCTGAAGACGGGCTGATCAATCTGAAAAAAAAGGGGGGCTCCCGCACCCGCGGCTGCCCGGCTGCGCCGGACCGCCTGGCGGCTTTGGGCGCGGCGCCGCGCATCCACGCGGCGTGCCCTTTCAGGCCCGTTAGGGCCGGAAAGGGCTATGCCCAACGGGAAGAGCCATTCGAAAGACTGGCGTTTGACCGGCGGGAGAGCCGGCCCGGATACTGGCTGCCCCCTGCTCAGAGGCCGTCGAACTCGCACAGCACATGCACATCCATGCCCATGCTTTCCAGCAGTTTACGGCCGCCCAGTTCCGGCAGATCAACGATGAAGGAGCAGGACACGATCTCGCCGCCCAGCCGCTCGATCAGCTTGATGCCCGCACCTGCTGTGCCGCCGGTGGCCAAGAGGTCATCCACCACCAGGATCTTCTCGCCCGGTTTGATTGCATCGTCATGGATTTCGACAATCGCTTCGCCGTATTCCAGCTTGTACTCTTGGCTGATGGTGGTGCCGGGCAGCTTGCCTTTCTTGCGGATCGGCACAAAACCGACGCTCAGCTGGTGCGCAATCGCGCCGCCCAGGATAAAGCCGCGCGCTTCAAGTCCCACGACCTTGTCGATCTGCTCACCGGCATAGGGGTGCAGCATCTGGTCGATCGCCATGCGGAAGCCGCGCGGATCGGCAAACAATGTGGTTACATCGCGGAACATAATTCCTTCGTGCGGGAAGTCGACGATGGTGCGGATGTAATCCTTTACGGCGGGCTTCTTGGGCATCGGCTTGGCTCCCCTTGGCGCAACTGAGACAGCAGCCCGGCTGCGTCGCCGGGCCACCGGCGGTTTGGCGGATGCAGCGCTGTCATGCAAGGGGGAACCGTGGGCCTGCGGTTCAGGGAGGCCGCCGAATGCCAGTTGGGGCTGGATTGGGGACTGGGCAGCGGCACGGCGTGAAGCCAGCAGGGGAAGCAGGGGCTCCATCGCACCAGCGCCTCCGGTGGTCCGCGTTTTGCTCAAATATTCCAGACCCGGTCCCGCACCGTCGACTGT
>NZ_JAXMOX010000141.1:0-12573 GCF_034669605.1 Leisingera sp. | reverse complement strand
TTCCGGCGCGGGCAAAAACCCCGGTCCCGCGCGCCACCGCGGGACCAAGCCGCATGACGAAACACCCGTCCTTCCGGAATTGTGAACACCGGGCATCCCGACAAGCCCGGCGGGAACCCTGTTTGCCGGCTCTCTACCCGGAGCCGGGGACCACGCAGCAACGTCGCTGCCTATGCCCGATTTGGCCCACCGTCCGCAACGCAGGCATCCGCCCCGGCATCATTATTCAACCGGCATATTCGCTGGCACCAGCCGCGCATTGCACCGTCAGCGCTCTTTCCCCATAGACAGCCCCAAGAGCCCCGCGGCTTCCACCTTGGGAGGTTTTCCAACCCGGACCGATGCCGCGCCAAGCCGCACCTTCACACCGCGGCCCGCATCAGAAAACCTTCACCATTCCTACCCATGCTGCGCTCTGTTCGAATGACGGCTTCTGATCGCGGGGCAGCTTATGATTAGGTATTGTCATCAGTAAGGCATGTGCCTAAGTTAGGCTCGTGCCTTACAATGATTCTCTCATCGAAACGACTTTCAGTGCGCTCGCTGATCCAACGCGACGTGCTGTCGTGCAGGCCCTCTGCAGCGGCCCAGCAGCAGTCTCCCAGCTCGCACAACCCTTCGATATGGCCTTGCCATCTTTCACGCAGCACTTGGGTGTTCTGGAAGATGCCGGGCTTATCTCATCCGAACGGCAGGGACGGACGCGTATCTGTTCTCTGAACTTGGATGCACTACGCATGGCTGAGGGTTGGCTTGCTGCGTACCGCCACCAAGCTGAAGAGCGCCTTGACCGTCTTGAGGCACACCTGAAACCGCAACGGAAAGACAAGCCCAATGAATGAACAAATCAAAAGCACCGTCGCTGACTGGTCGGCATCGCCGCTGGACCGGGAAATCGTCGTGTCCCGTGTCGTCAACGCAGATCGCCCAACCGTCTTTCAGGCTTGGACGGATCATGACCAGATCGTGAAGTGGTTTGGGCCTGACGGCTTCGAGTGCAAGACCCACGAAATCGACATTCGGACAGGCGGCGTCTGGCGGTTCGACATGCACGCGCCCGATGTCGCATGCTTCTCGAATAGAATGGATTTTGTGCGGGTTGAAGCCCCCCGGGTGATCGAGGCAATCCACGGAAAGGATGCTGACGACCCAGATCGATTCCGCTTGCTCGTGATCTTCGATGTGCAGGACGATGGCAAAACTGTCGTCACGATCCGACAGATTCATCCGACACCGGAGCGTCGCAAGATCGTTGTCGGTTTTGGTGCAGTGGAGCTTGGCGGGCAGACACTCTCGAAGTTGGCTGCGCTGGTCGAAAGTTCCTGACCCCGACCAAACGCAGGTCCTCGCAAAAGCGGTCGTTGACTCATATGCGTTGCCCGACCCTTGACGTTCATCGTAGATTTCGGCGCTGTCGGTTTGGGAATGCTGGGCAGGATGAACAGGTTTTCCAGATCGCCCCTTAGATCTATTGGGTTGAACGTTAGCTTCAACCTGATTGCCGCATTAACCGAGAGGTGAATGGCCTAGCGTTCTATTGCGCCCTTACCAGCGAAGATCTTGTCCCGGAACTTTTCGATCCGGGCGATGCGGGTTGCAGGTTTCTTGGCCTGGCTGAGGTTGAACATGTAGCTTCTCTGCCGGCCGGGGGTCAGGGCGTAAAATGCCTCGGACAGATCCGGGTCCGCGTCCAATGCATCGCCCAGTTCGTCCGGCATAGGGATCTCGGCGTGGATTTTTGGCGGCTTGGTGCCGGCGTCGGCATGGCCCATCAATTGTTGCAGATAGGCCCGGATCACAGGCTTCATCCCGGCAACCTTTCCGGCGCTTGTGAAACGGATTACTCCCGGTGTCCGGCTGTTCGGCCCTTGCCGCTCAAGAACGCACTCGGTGTCCTCCAGCAGGCCCGCATTCATGAACGTCAGCCGGAAATCGTCCCGGAAGGCGGTGATAAGCGCGATATTGCGGCCTGCGAACATGTAGTTGGGATGGGCCCATTTCACTGTCTCCTGCAGCCCCATGCCGAGGCAGATACGGCGCAGCTGATCAAGGCCTTCGGTCCATTGCCTGGCTGAGCAATCAGGTGTGGCAAACCTGCCGCACCGGCCGCAACCCTTGGTGAAGAAATCATCGGGCTCAGTAATCATTGCCATTGCTTGCAGTCCCTCCTGTTTCTGTTCCTACCATTGCCTGCGTGGACGTATTGACGCCGCGGCATCACCGGGCGCGCAAAGCACTTTTGCGCCAGATAACCGCCAAATGCCTTAGAATACCACTTTTTGCTGCCCCATATCGTTTGCATTGCATCCGGTCCGCCGGAAAACGCGAGTATACTCTACCGTAAGGTTCACGTTTGGCGGCTGAGGCTGAATAGGGAGAGAAAATCTTCGGCTGCTTTGATGTCGCCTGTAGTGCGGACTGTACCCACGGACACAAGATCCGCCAAAGGGCTGTTGCTGTAGACCGCGGCTGCCAGCGTATTGCCGGTGCCTGACAGCACAAAGGGCGCCTCCGGGGAGGTGACTGCGGTGGTTTGCAGTTGGCCCCTGGACAGTCTCATCTCAAATGCCTCGGTGCCGAAATCGAACCCAGCCAGTGCCTCGCGGCCCCCGGCACTGTCCTGCATCAAGTTCACTCCCATTGAAATCATCAGCGCTGATGGGCTGATGAAGCGGGAGGGGTCATGGCCCGGCACTGTCATGGCCCAGCGGCACAGCGCCTCCAGTACCGGCAGCAGGCCGCGGCCGGCATCTGTCAGCGCGTAGATGCCCAGCCGCTCCTCATGGTCCACCACACACGCCGCCGTCAGCTGTTCCAGCCGCCCGGTCAGCACACTGGCAGTGATGCCCGGCAGCCCTTTGCGGATCATCTGGAACCGCTTAGGGGTGAACATCAGCTCGCGCACGACAAGCAGCGCCCAGCGGTCGCCGACCAGGTTCAGTGCATGCGCTGCCAAGCAGCCTTCGTCATAGCGGATACGCGGGGATTTGCCATCTTTAGTCATTTTAAAATACTAACAGTTGTTTTTTACTACTTCAATTGGCACGATTGACGCAGGAGCAGGATTCGCTCCGCAGCACAAGGATATTTGAGATGACCTACTATACCGGCTCAGTCGCAGCGGTCCCGGCTGCGAACAAGACGAAATATGCGGAGCATGCGGAGGCTGCCTGGCCCCTGTTTGCATCCTATGGCGCAACCCGCATGGTCGAAACTTGGGGCGTTGATGTTCCAAGAGGAAAGGTCACCGACTTCTACGGCGCCGTGAACGCGCGGGAGGGCGAAGCCATCGTGTTTTCGTGGATCGCTTGGCCCGACAGGGCAACGGCGGATGCGGCGTGGCAAAAGATGGAAGGCGATCCCGCGATGAAGGAGCTGCCGGAAATGCCCTTCGACGGCAGCCGCATGATCTTTGGCGGTTTTTCACCGGTTTTTGAGCGGGGCGACCACACCGGCGCGAGGTACTATCAGGGCTTCCTGCTTGCGGTGCCGGAAAAGAACAAGGCGGCCTATGAGGAGATGGCGGAGGAGGGCTGGCAGATGTTCAGCAAGGGCGGCGCGCTCGGGCTGATCGAGAATTGGGGCGAGGACGTGCTGCACGGTAAAAAGACAGATTTCTACCGCGCCACCAAGGCCAAAGAGGATGAAGTGCCGGTGTTCAGCTGGTCCGCCTGGCCTGACCGCGCCACCTGCGATGCCGCCGCCAAGGCGATGGAGGCGGAAATGGGCAATATGGATATGTCCGCGATGCCCTTTGACGGCATGCGGATGATGTGGGCCGGTTTCGAGCCGCTCTTCGACTCCGGAGCGAAAGCATGACGCTCACGCTCATCACCTATGATTGGCTGCCCGAGTTCCCCCGCAGTTTCGTGCGCGACATGCGCGTGCGGTGGATGCTGGAGGAACTCGGCCTCCCCTATCAGGTTGAGACCGTCCCCGTTCACCCCAAGAGCGCGGCGCACCTGGAAATGCAGCCCTTTGCGCAGGTGCCTGTAATCCGCGACGGGAAGCTGACCCTTTTCGAAAGCGGCGCAATCCTGATGTATCTGGGGGAAGGCACCCTGTTGCTGCCCGGTCCGCGGCGTGCGGAAGTGACGCAATGGCTCTTCGCCGCGCTGAACACCATCGAAGTTGCCGTCATCCGCTGGGTGACAATGGTGCTTGCGGAGCGGAGCCCGGAGTTTTTCGGACCGGCGCCGTCTGCGGAGATCACCGCCCATGCCAGGCGGGAGCTGGATACGAAGCTGGCGGCGCTGGAACAGGCGGTTGCAGGACGGGAGTGGCGAGCCGGTGCATTCAGTATTGCCGATATCGCGATGGTCGAAGTGCTGCGCGTGCCGGAGGCCGAAGGCGCCTTGGAAGGTTACCCGGCGCTCACGGCTTATGCGGAGCGGGCCACCGCCCGGCCCGCCTTCAGCAAGGCAATGGCAGACCATATGGCCCATTGGCAGGCGGCGGATGCCGCGCGCGCCGCCGCTGGCCTGGCTTGACGCCCAGCTGGACCGAACCGGGCGTTGCCAAGCTCTGCGGTCCAGCCGGATCCAGGAATTTCACCAATCCGAGCTGCAAAAGCCCGAAGACAGCCTTGAAGGAGAACAAGGAATGGCCATTGCAAAGAACACGGTTTGCCTCTGGTATGACAAAGAAGCTGAGGCTGCAGCCCGCTTCTATGCGGAAACTTTCCCCGACAGTTCAGTAACGGCCGTGCTATCTCGCGCCCAGCGACTATTCTTCCGGCAAGGCAGGCGAAATGCTTATCTACCGATGCCCGGCAGGTGAGACGCTGACATACTGCTGCACGACCGAAGAAGGCGGCCTGGTGGTACGGCGATACTGGACCAACGTCTGTCAGGCCTGCCCTGTCAAGGCGCGCTGCACGACCGGCAGGGAACGTCGTATCACCCGATGGGAACACGAGCATCTGGTCGACGGGATGCGTGGCCGTTTGAGCCGCGACCCGGCCTTGATGGGCCTCCGCCGCTCAACCGTCGAGCACCCGTTCGGCACAATCAAGAGCTGGATGGGAGCGACGCACTTCCAGATGCGAACGCTCAAGAACGTCCGCACCGAGATCGCCTTCCATGTCCTCGCCTATAACATCAAGCGGATGATAGCCCTGATCGGGGTACGTGGGCTTCTGACTGCCATTCCGGCGTGATGGGCGGCGCTCAGCTCAAATTGTACCGCAAAAAACGCCACAAGAGCGCGGATTCAGCCCTCTCCGGCGTATAAGGCGCTAAAGTGACCCAAAATTCGGCTGCCTCCACAAAATCGACTGAAACATCCTCATCGTCGAGAAACCAGGCGAGTTTCCACACACCCTCAGCCCATTGCGGACATTCACGTTCGGGGCTGCAGTTCATCCACTTCTCGCATAGTCTGGCCGAAAGAAGATGGAGAAACGCATGGCGCTGCCCCAGAATAGGGAACTTGATCGGTTGTCAAAGAACACGCCATTAAGTCTGAACCTGCTTGAGTTGACCCACGCAATCACCCAGCGTCAGTGGACCGCTCGCGAGATTGCGGAAGCATCGCTGTCTCGGATCGAGGAGCTTGACCACGGCCTGCATGCCTTTTGCACATTGGACGATACGGCCTTGGAGCAGGCCGATGAAACCGACCGTCGCCTTTCCGCCGGTTTGCCCGTGGGACCACTGGCGGGCGTTCCGGTTGCCGTGAAAGACCTGATTTGCACCCGAGGGATGCGAACAACTTTTGGATCACGCCTCTATGCGGATTTTGTGCCTGGGCAAGATGATATAGTTGTCGAACGCCTGAGAAAAGCTGGTGCGACAATCATCGGTAAGACAAACACGTCTGAATTCGGCTATGGCGGCGTTGGCCACAATCACGTTTTCCCCACAACCCGCAATCCCTGGAATGTGGCTCTGACGCCGGGTGGGTCGAGCGCCGGTTCGGCAGTAGCCGTTTCCACCGGCATGGTTCCATTGGCCCTGGGCAGCGATGGCGGCGGCTCGATACGCATTCCGGCATCACTTTGCGGCGTTTTCGGTATGAAGCCATCATGGGGACGGGTGCCTCTATATCCAAGCTGTCGCGATCCACACTACCCCGGACAGTCCGGTTGGGAGAGCCTTGAACACATCGGCCCCTTGACCCGAAATGCAACCGATGCAGCACTTGCGCTTTCCGTAATATCCGGCCCCTCAGCCTACGACCGTCATTCTGTTCCGTCTGAGAGCGGTGACTGGGTTCTGAGTAGTTTGGACGCAATGGCAAACATCCGCATCGCATTTACGGGCGACCTCGGGTTTGCGATCGTGGATCCGGAAGTTCGCTCTGTTTTTGAACAGGCTGTCGAGCGTCTGAGAACGGCAATCAGCCAGGTCGAGTGTGCTTACCCGGCGGTTGGCAACACCGAAGGATTACTCGACACGCTTGTTGCGCTTGAGACGGACCGAGTCGGCCTGAAAGCCATGACTGCGGAACAGGGTATCGAGTTGGATGGCTGGATCGGAAGCATCCTTGAACGAACCTGGACCGGCGACCAGTTCACAGCTGCCATCATGGAACGCAAGCGCATCGCAAATCTCACTGCGGACTTCATGCGTGATTTCGATTTTCTGCTGACCCCCGCAACCGCAAGCGCCGCCTTTCCGATTGATACCTACGGCCCTGACAAGATTGCAGGGCAGATGCTGCCACCGTCGTCATGGGTTCCGTTCTCCGCGCTCGCCAATTTCACCGGGTTGCCTGCCGCCTCGGTGCCCATTGGTTTTACCCAGGATGGCCGACCGATCGGACTGCAGATCATGGGACGCCACCTGGACGACAAAGGCGTCCTTAGCCTTTGCGCCATTGTGGAGAAGCTCTTTGCGCAAGATCTTAGGTCAACGCCATCTGTCTGACCCGAAATGGCTACCGCGATTGATCAGGGCACAAAACCGATATCTGTCGCGAAGTCTGTTAAATCTGAAAGGCAGCCTTGTTCCGCACTGCGTGAGTTCACCAGTTTTAAAGCTTCGCAGCCGCAGCGAACGGCTGAAACGGTGGGCTGCGCCGCAGCACAAAACTTCGGCTGGTTGCGTCAAACGGCCGAGGTTGCAAAGGGCGCTTCCTGCGCTTCGCTGCACCTGCTGCCGACCGCAGCATTCAAGGTTGTAAGCCAGGGTTGTTGAATGTTCGTTTTCACAGAGATGGGCAGAAGGCTTCGCACTTGCAGCATCCTTGGGGCTGCAACCTTCGGCTAGGGCCGCTTTGGGCTGTGATCGGCATGCTGCTCAGCACCTTGCGCAACACTGGAAAACACAACACGGCGGCCGACAAGCGGCCGCCGTATGTCCCGCTTAGTTCCTCGTCTTCGCCTCAGCCGGTCCAGTTCACTGCTTGCGCGTAAATAAGGAATACAGTTGCGATCCCGATCCAAAGACCGAACAGCGGCAGGAAAAACCGGACCCAGCGGTCCCAGGACACTCCGGCCAGCGCCAGCGTTGCCATGAAGTAGCCTGAAGTCGGGTAGAAGATGTTCGAGAGACCATCGCCGAGCTGATAGGCCAGTACCGCGTTCTGGCGGGTAACGCCGATCAGGTCCGAAACCGGCGCCATGATTGGCATGGTGACGAGTGCCTGGCCGCTGCCCGACGGCACCACGAAGTTGAAGCCGAGCTGCGAGACGAACATGCCGACCGCTGACACCGAGCCGGGCAAGTCGCCGACCAGGCTGCCCAGGCCATGCACCAGCGTGTCCATCACCTGACCCTGCTCCAGCATCACCGCGACCGCACGGGCCAGGCCGACGATGATCGCTCCCATCAGCACGTCGCGGAAGCCTTCGTTGAAGGCCTCGCAGATTTTGTCCGGGGTCAACCCGGCAATCAGCCCGACAGTTGCGCCCATCAGCACGAACAGCCCCGCCATTTCCATCATGAACCAGCCGCGTGTCAGCACGCCCCAGACCATCAGGCCAAAGAACATGAGCGCGGCAACTCCGGCCCAGCCCTGTCGGGTGGTAAAGCGCATTGCCGGCGCCTCCAGGTCATGCACATAGGCTTCGCGCTTGGCCGCTTCCTTGGGGTCGTCGGCCAGCAGGCTTGCCTCCGGGGATTTCTGCACCCGCAGGGCATAGCGCATCAGATAGGCAATCCCGGCCCCCAGAAGGCACATGAACAGCAGCGCCCGCAGGCCGGCGCCGGAGTAGAGCGGCAGCTCGGCGATGGTCTGGCCCAGTCCGGTGTTGATCGGGTTCAGCACCCCAGCGGTAAAGCCCGCGGTGGTCGCCAGCAGCGCGGTGGCAACCGCGGTGATCGAGTCGAACCGCAGCGCGATCATCAGCGGCAGGATCACCGGCACATAGACCAGTGCCAGTTCCTGAGTGCCGATCAGCGTCGCCACCACCGCAAAGATCACCATCAGCGCGGGAATCATCAGCACGCTGCGCGCCGCGAAGCGCCGGGTCAGCTTGTCCACTACCACGTCGATGACGCCGGTGCGGCGGATCACCATGAACATGCCGCCGATGATGAAGGTGAAGAACACCACCGTCGAGGCATTCACTAGGCCGTTCGGCACGGCCAGCATGAATTGTTCCCAGCCGATCGGGCTGGCCTCGACATAGCGGAAAGAGTCGGGATCGACGGCACTGCGTCCGTTGGGCAGTGTCACCCG
This sequence comes from Leisingera sp., assembly GCF_034669605.1. Taxonomy (GTDB): domain Bacteria; phylum Pseudomonadota; class Alphaproteobacteria; order Rhodobacterales; family Rhodobacteraceae; genus Leisingera. The sequence continues at coordinate 3,948 of NZ_JAXMOX010000141.1, read as the reverse complement.
GTCGTAGAGCCCGGCCGGCACGAAATGAGTCGCCAGCGCGGCCAGCGCCGTGAATACGAATAGGATCACATAGATATGCGGCATTCGGATTCCCTCCTCCTGAAGTTCCGCTTCCATTTCCTGATGCTGTGCTGACATGTATTCCTCCCTTGCCGCCACTCTCAAATGCCTGTTGACATCTTCTGTAAAATGTTAGGTGCTATATTATAGTTGTGACAATCAGGGATTCCGAAAAGCATCTATCCGGATTTCTTGAAGGACTTCCTGATTCATTTAATATTCAAAGGGTTGAGGATGAAAGACGCGACCGGATCAGGACAAGAGCTGCAGGCGGGCCAGGCTTTTGAGGCGCTGCTTGCGGCCTTGCGGCAAGGCACGCTTAGGGCCAATGAGTTCATTTCCATGCCTAAACTTGGCGAATTGATCGGCTTTCCGATTGCCGCCACCCGCGAGGCCGTCAAGCGGGCAGAGACACAATCCCTTGTCAGCATCCTGCCCAAGCGCGGCATCGTGGTGATGGACGCGAGCCCGGAACTGACGCGCGCCTGCCTGGACATGCGGGCCTTGCTGGACAAAGAGGGGGCCTGCCGTCTGATCCGGGCCGGTGTGCCGTTGCCGCTCAACAGTCTTCGGGGAGCGCATGAAGCGATGCTGCAGCTGGCACAATCCGGCAGCGGCGCAGATCTGCCTGCCCAGGCGCTCAAGACCGACCTCAGCTTGCATGACCTGCTGGCGAGCGGGCTGGACAATCCCTTCCTGCGCAGCGTCTATGACGCCAACCGGAACCGTCTTTCTGTAATTCAGACCGCCCGCGCCTTTCTGGTTGACCGCATTGTCAGCGCCATGGAGGAGCACCTCGCCATCATCGCGGCCCTGCGCGCGCACGACGCGGAACAAGTGGGGAAGGCAATTGACCACCATTGCCGTCAGACAATGCGCTGGTGGGGAGTAGATGCGCGTTGAGAGTTTCCTACGCCGCAAAGATGCGGGTTCGCGTGGAAAATGTGGCGTCCTTTCCCGAGAGGTCAGGAAACGAAAAGCCCAGATAAGCAGCCACCGGGTTCCCGGAGGATGCTTCAATAAAAGTAGCTGCTGCTCTGGCCCCTGAAATCTGGATCGTTTGAAGCTGGAGTTTTCGGCTAATCTCTCCTGGCTGGGAAGAGGAGCGGAAACGCATGAAGGCATCGAAGTTCACGGAGGCGCAGAAAGCGTTCATCCTGAAGCAGGGCGGGCAACGCACACCGGTGGCGGAGATCTGCCGGAAGGCCGGGATCATCCAGGCGACTTATTTCAACTGGAAGAAAAAGTATGGCGGTTTGCTACCGGACGAGATGCGCCGGTTGAAGGGACTCGAAGACGAGAACACGCGGCTGAAGAAGATCGTGGCCGACCTGACGCTGGACCGGGAGATGCTTCAGGACGTCATTCGGCGAAAGCTCTGAATCCTGGCCGTTTGCGCGAGATTGTCACCGGGATGTGCGTCGATTGGGGGGTGTCGATCCGGAAGGCTTGTGGGGCCATCTGCTTCGACACATCCACCTACCACTACAAGTCCCGGCGGACGGATCAGGCTGCCGTTGAACGGCGGATCAAGGAAATCGCAGAGACGCGTGTGCGCTATGGCTACAGGCGCGTCCACGTGCTTCTGAGACGGGAGGGCTGGGTGATCAACATGAAGAAGACACGCAGGATTTACAACGAGTTGGGCCTGCAGCTCAGGAACAAGCACCCCAAGCACCGGGTGAAGGCCAAGCTGCGGGAAGACCGTCAGGAAGCCGCCGGGTCGAACGATGTCTGGGCGATGCCTTGCCCGAAAGGCGATTGCGCAAGCGCAATCTGCCGGAAGGGACTTCGTCCACGACCAGCTCGCCCTGGGTAGGAGGTTGCATATCCTGACCGTTGTCGACACGCATTCCCGGCTCTGCCCTGCGGCCGATCCGCGCTTCACCTATCAGGGCGAAGATGTTGTGCAGACGCTCCAACGGGTCTGCGGGCAGATCGGCTACCCCAAGACGATCAGAGTCGATAACGGCCTATGTCGGGAAATTCCGGCTGCTTAGGTCAGCAGGTCATGGGGCATCCGGAGTCCCGGACGCCCTGACAGGTTTGCCCAGACGGGCTCTGCCGTCAAGAAATGATCTCTTCCATAGCAAACACAGGGTACGCGCTCTGGCGGCCCTCACCGTCCTTAATACGAGATCCCAAATCCCAAGCAGAAAGCCCGAACATTATCTACGAGGTCAGCGAACTGCCTCCACGGCCGTTACAGAGAGAGGTCCTTCCGCCTGGGCTCACCCCTCGAAGAAGGGGCGATAGGGTTCACCGTGTTTGACCACGGCGTGAACGGTGCGCGCCATCTTGGCAGCAATCGCGGTATAGGCCTTGCGGCGCAGGTGAGCATTGTGCCGCTCCTTTGAGATGTAACGCTCGAACTTGTCGCGGAAGCTGTTGGTCCGCTTCAGCGCGGCCGTCTGACCCGCCATCCAGAGCGTGCGCCGGAGCCGGGCATTGTCATACTTGGAGATCTTGCTTTGTCCGCGGAACATCCCGGATTGCACGGCGGCGAGATCCATGCCGCAGAACTTAAGGAACTGGCGCTGATGCCGGAAGCGGCGCAGATCACCCGCTTCAGCCAGGATGGTCATGGCATTGATCGGGCCGATGCCGGGAATGGTCGTCAGCAGCTGATAGTCAGGCAGACCGGACAGGAGCTCGACGGATCTGACCTCAATCTCATCGCGCTGCCGGATCAGGCTGCGGCCTTCGGCGAGAACGAGGCGGAACATACGCACGGCGTCGGAATCCGGGCCGACAGGAAGCCCGACTGAACCCGCAGCAGTCGCGTAAATGTCGGAAAGCAGGCGTTCTTTGGCTACCTTGCGGCCAACAACTTGCCAAGCATCGGCGATGAAAGCCTGCCGGCTCATGGCCGAGATCATGTGAGGGGACGGGTACTTCTCGAGAAACGCCAGGAACCAATCCGTCCGGGAGCTTCTGTGAAACCTCTCGGCTTCGGGAATGAACACAAGAAGAGTGCAGGGCGGCGCGCGATCCTCAAACCAACGGTGATCCGAGCCGTCGATCTGGATCAGCTCGCCAAAGCATTCCCGGCGCAGGCGCGGTTGGTGGAACTGGCGCCGCTGCTTGCGCGAAAGCCAAAGACCGTCCTCGGCCATCCATTTGCGCAACGTCTCGCGTGAGACTTTGAACCCGTGATGCGCGGCCAGCATCTCAGCGGCCAGTGTCGGCCCAAAATCCGGGTAGTTCTCTTTGATCAGGCTCAGTGCATACTCGCGCTTGGCCCTGTGAATCCGATTGTTCGGAGGCTTGCCGCGCGCCTTGTGCCGGATCGCAACGGCACCGTCCTGACGGTATCGCTTCAGCAGCCTGAATACCTGGCGCCGCGTCAGATCCAACAGGTTCGCCGCGTTGTCTACCGTCAGCCGACCATCATCGATCTGCGCCAAAACCTCCACGCGGTTCAGTTCGCGCTCGCTCATCGTTACCCATCCCATGTCTGCTCCCGCTGCCTGTTCTCATGGCAGGAAAGAGTGGCATTCCTGAATTGCTAAAGGGTGACAGTTTAGCTTTGCGCGTACATCAAATGTTGCAACCATTCAGAAATGTCACCGGCTGCGCAAAGCGGGAATGTCACCAAGAGGCGTGACGGGAGCAAGGCTTTGCAGCCCGGAGACCTCATATATCGAAGGGCTGAAAAGCCTTGCGAGGCTCAGGTCATAGACCGAGCTTTCGCTGCTCTTTCTTATTGTAGAATGCTTTGATGCCTTCTTCGCGCAGGATCTCTTCGAAGGCGCGCCAGGCGAGACCATCACCGAAGAAGGGCGGGTTATCGGAAACCGTCAACGTGCCGAACTGGTTCTCCACGGACAGGATCCAGCCGGGATCGATGCTGGTCCGGTAGATCTCAACATCGAAATGATGCCCGTC
>NZ_JAXMOX010000140.1:0-12582 GCF_034669605.1 Leisingera sp. | reverse complement strand
ATGCGCGGATGCAACTTGGCCTTCCGGCGACGGCCACGCCCCATGCCATGCGCCACAGCTTTGCCACGCATCTGCTCGACGCGGGCGGTGATCTGCGCGCGATTCAGGAATTGCTGGGCCATGCGTCGCTGTCGACCACGCAGGCCTATACCGCCGTCGACACCGCGCGGCTGATGGAAGTCTATAACAACGCTCATCCCAAAGCGGGCCGCTGAGCCCTTCCAAGCTGACCCTCTTGCACCCCGCGCCCCGATCGCCATATTGAGACCAAGCGAGGACGACCTCCCCCATTTGGGCAGCCACTCGGGACGACCCGACCAATACCGGGACCACCCCATGCGCAGCACCGCAGACCGCATCCGCCACGCCCTCAGTTTTGAAGTTCTCGCTCTTTTGATCGTCACGCCCATGGGCGCTTGGCTGTTTGACAAGCCACTGCATGAGATCGGCGTCGTCACCATCGTCAGCGCCAGCATCGCGACGGGATGGAACTACCTTTACAACCTCGGGTTCGACCACGCCCTGCGCCGCCTGCGCGGCACGGTGCGCAAGACGGTGCCGATCCGCGTGCTCCATGCCGTGACCTTCGAGATCGGCCTGCTGTTTGTGCTGATGCCCTTCATCGCGTGGTACCTGAGCATCTCGCTGATGGAGGCCTTCCTGATCGACGTGAGCTTTGCGCTGTTCTACCTGATCTACGCCTTCGTCTTTAACTGGGTCTACGACGTGATCTTCCCGGTGCCAGAGCCTGTCCGCCCGTCTTAATCGGCGCGCAGGCGGCTGACGAACTCAGCCGCCGCCTCTGCCGGATCGCGCGCGCCCTCGGCCACGGCGTCACTGAGCCGTACCAGATCGTCCTTCGCCTGCGGTGTTTCCAACTGCGCCAAAAGCCGGTGCTTCACATCCTGCTCGAACCAATAGCGCGCTTGCGCGGCACGGGTGCGGTCGCAAAAGCCCCTGGCGCGCCGCCATTCGATTAGCTCCTGCAGCGCGGCCCAAGTCTCGTCCAGCCCGTCTTCCTCAAGCGCCGACACAGCGGTGGCGCGGGGGTAACCTTCGGGGTCTTGCGGGCGTTTGCGCAGCAGGCGCAGGGCACCGGCGTAGTCGGCCCGGGTGCGCGCAGCGGTAGATTTCAAATCGCCATCGGCCTTGTTGATCACGATCAGATCGGCAATCTCCATGATCCCGCGTTTGACGCCCTGCAATTCATCCCCGCCCGCCGGGGCCAGCAACAGTACGAAAGCGTCCGACATCTCGGCCACCACGGTTTCCGACTGGCCGACGCCGACGGTCTCGACCAGCACCACGTCAAACCCGGCCGCCTCGCACAGGGCCACCGCCTCGCGCGAGCGGCGGGCGACACCGCCCAGGTGGGTCTGGCTGGGGGACGGGCGGATGAAGGCATTCTTCTCGCGGCTGAGGCGCTCCATCCGGGTCTTGTCGCCGAGGATCGAACCGCCGGAGCGCGCCGAGCTGGGATCCACTGCCAGCACCGCCACCCGCAGGCCCAGCGCCGTCAGCATCATGCCGAAGCTTTCGATAAAGGTGGACTTGCCCACCCCCGGGGTGCCGGACAGGCCGATGCGCAGCGACTGGCGTTTGTGCTGTGCCAGTTCCGACAGCAGCTCCTGCGCCATGCTGCGGTGATCGGCGCGGCCGCTTTCCACCAGGGTGATGGCGCGGGCCAGGGCCCGGCGGTCGCCATCCAAGATCTTCTGCTTCAGCTGTTCAGTATCCATGCGCGTCTTCCTGTCGTGATGGGCGGACCTTGGCGCAAGCCCGCCCGGATTGTCCAGTGCCTGCCATCTGCCGGGCAACCTACAACAGCAGCAGGCGCGGAAAAGGCGGCAAATCCGCCGCGCCTGCCGCCGTTTGCGCAGACTGCCAGCTGCAAACCGGGCGCTAGACCTTGCCGCCGCCTTTGGCGATAAGGCGGGTCATGAGCAGATTACCGATCGAAGACGCCCTTCCTGAACTGCTGGACGCCCTGCGCAAGCGGGGCCGTGCTGTGCTGCAGGCGCCGCCCGGCGCGGGCAAGACCACCCGGGTGCCGCTGGCCATGCTGGAGGCCGGGCTGACCGCGGGGCGGATCGTGATGCTGGAGCCGCGCCGCCTGGCGGCGCGCGCGGCGGCCGAGCGGATGGCCGAAACGCTGGGCGAGACGCCCGGCCAGACAGTCGGCTACAGGGTGCGCGGCGATGCCAGGGTTTCCAAGGCGACCCGGATCGAAGTGGTAACCGAAGGCATCCTGACCCGGATGCTGCAGTCGGACCCGGACCTGCCCGGCGTGGGTGCGGTGATCTTTGATGAATTCCACGAACGCTCGCTGAACGCAGACCTGGGCCTGGCCTTGTGCCTTGAAGTGGCCGGCGCGCTGCGCGATGACCTGATCCTGATGGCAATGTCCGCGACACTGGATGCCGGGCCGGTGGCGGCGCTGATGGACGCGCCGATGGTCACCTCCGAGGGGCGCAGCTTTCCGGTGGAGACCCGCTGGCTGGACCGCCCCCTGCCCGCCCAGGCCCGCCGTGCGGACGCGCTTGCGGATCTGGTGGTGCAGGCGGAACAGGACACCCGCAGCGCAGACAGCGATCAGGGCGGCGGCATTCTGGTGTTCCTGCCCGGCGAGGGCGAGATCCGCCGTGCGGCCGGCGCCCTGGCCAAACGCCTGCCCGGCCATTGCCATATCCGGCCCCTGTTCGGCGCCCTGCCCTTTGCCGATCAGCGTGCCGCCATCCAGCCGGAAAAGGACGGGCGCAAGGTGGTGCTGGCAACCTCGATCGCCGAGACCTCGCTGACCATTCAGGACATCCGGGTGGTGGTGGATATGGGCCAGGCGCGGCGCGCCCGGTTCGATCCCGGCTCCGGCATGTCGCGGCTGGTCACCGAGAAAGTCACCCGCGCCGAGGCCACCCAGCGCCGGGGCCGCGCGGGCCGGGTTGCCGAGGGCGTCTGCTACCGGCTGTGGACCAAGGGCGAAGAAGGCGCGCTGATGGCGTTCCCGCCGGCCGGAATCGAAAGCGCCGACCTTACTGATCTGGCGCTGGAGCTGGCCTTGTGGGGCGCGGCGCCGGAGGAGCTGTCGTTCCTCAGCCAGCCGCCTGCCGGCGCGTTGAGCGAAGCGCAGGCGCTGCTGCAAATGCTGGGCGCCTTGACGGCGCAGGGGCGGATCACCAAACACGGCAAGGCGCTGTCTGCACTGCCGCTGCACCCCCGCCTTGGCCATATGCTGCTGACCGCAGGCCCGGCTGCGGCGCCGCTGGCGGCCCTCCTGGGCGAGCGCGACCCGCTGCGCGGAGCGCCTGCCGATCTGTCATTGCGGCTGGAGGCGCTGAAAGATCCCAAGGGGTTTGAGCGCAAGCGCCCCTATCAGCTGAACCGCCCGGTGGTGGAACGGATCAAAAGCGAGGCCCGGCGGCTGGAGCGGCAGGCAGGACGCGGCACCGGCAGGCTGTCGCCGGCGGCGATGGCCGCGCTGGCCTATCCCGACCGCGTCGGTCAGCGGCGCAAGGGCGACGCGCCGCGGTTTGTGCTGTCCGGCGGCAAGGGCGCGGTGCTGGAAAGCAGCGACACGCTGGCGGGCGCTCCCTTCCTCGTGGCGCTGGACACCGACGGCAACCCGCGCGAGGCGAGGATCCGGATGGCGGCGCAGATCTCCCTCGGCGAAATCCGCGCGCTGTTTGCGGATCAGATCGCCTGGAGCAATGTCTGCGGCTGGTCCAAACGCGACCGCCGGGTGGTGTCGCGCCAGCAGGAGCGGTTCGGCGCCATCGTGCTGGACGACCGGCTCTGGAAAGAGGTTCCGCAAGACGCCGTTGCCGATGCCATGCTGGACGGGGTGCGCGAGCTGGGCCTGCGGCTGACCGGCGCCGCTGCACGGCTGGCGGCGCGGGTGGAATTGGTGCGGGCTGAGGGCCATGATCTGCCGGATTTCACCATCCCCGGCCTGATGGACCGGCTGGAAGACTGGCTGCTGCCGATGCTGGACGGGGTGAAAAGCGCCGAAGAGTGGAAGCGTTTCGATCTGCTGCCCGCGCTGCGCGCCGCCCTCGATTGGGAGCAGACACAGCTGCTGGACCGCGAGGCGCCGGGCAGCTTCGTCACGCCGCTGGGACGCAAGATCCCGATCAGCTATGAGGATGAGGTGCCGGAAATCTCGGTCCGTCTGCAGGAGCTGTTCGGCCTCAGCCGCCACCCTGCCGTGGGCGGGGTGGCGCTGAAGATCACCCTGCTGTCGCCGGCCCAGCGCCCGATCCAGATCACCCGCGACCTGCCCGGCTTCTGGGCGGGGTCATACGCCGACGTGCGCAAGGACATGCGCGCGCAATATCCCAGACACCCCTGGCCCGAAGACCCCACCCGCGAAGACCCGACGCTGCGCGCGAAACGCCGGAAATAGGCGCCGGGCAGCGGGCGGGAGGGGCTGCGGCCCCGGCCCGCGTCAGGGGCCTGCACCGCGGGCGCTGGCAGCCCGGGACCCGGTGCAACCTGCCTCTTGCAAGGCCGGCATATCTGCGGCCGCGGCCTTGAAACTCCGGGGATTCAGGCTTACTTTTTCACAATTCCACACAAAACACGGGACCAACCCAACAACAAAGGCTGGGCAGATATGACAAGCACTCTGATCCGCGCCTGGGAAGAAATTCTCAAGCCGATGCTGAAACGACCAAACCGCCTGCAGGTTGCTGCGCTGTGCTACCGCACCGGCGCGGACGGCAAGGAAGTGCTGATGATCACCAGCCGCGGCACCGGCCGCTGGATCCTGCCCAAGGGCTGGCCGGTCGATGGCAAGGACGGGCCGGATTCGGCCCTGCAGGAAGCCTGGGAAGAAGCCGGCGTCAGCGCCGCCCGCGTTTCGGAGAAACCGATCGGCGAATACAATTACACCAAATATCACGACAACGGCACCGAGGAGCCGGTGACGACGCTGATTTTCGCGGCCGAGGTCGAACAGCTGACCGACGACTACCCCGAATCCGCCGAGCGCAACCGCCAGTGGATGCGCCCGGAGGAAGCCGCAACACTGGTGCATGAGCCGCAGTTGCAGGACGTTTTGCGTCAATTGTAAAAGTTATGTGACATTTTCATGTCAGACGCTTGATCCGTAGCCAGAGCGGCGTTAGGCGCGTGCGCAGACCTTCGGAATCAGGAATGCCACGATGAGCGATGCAGATCCGCGCACGCAATGGAATACGCTGGACAAGGATCTGAACCGGATCTCCCAGCTTGAACTTGCCACAAGCTATGCCTCCCGCCCGCTGGTAGCGCCCGGCATCGCGCTGGCCTTCATCGTGCTGGCAGGGCTTGGCGCCGGGGTGTTCTTCGGCGGTTCCGCGATGAATATGGTGGTCATCGCCGCCGCCGCATTCGGCGCCTATATGGCGATCAACATCGGCGCCAATGACGTCGCCAACAACATGGGGCCGGCGGTGGGCGCCAACGCGCTGACCATGGGCGGCGCCATCGTGATTGCCGCGGTTGCCGAAAGCGCGGGCGCGCTGCTGGCCGGCGGCGATGTGGTCTCGACCATTTCCAAGGGCATTGTCGACCCCGCCGCGGTTGCCAGCAGCAGCGTCTTCATCTGGGCGATGATGGCGGCACTGATCTCCTCGGCGCTGTGGGTGAACCTGGCCACCTGGGTCGGCGCGCCGGTGTCCACCACCCATTCGGTTGTCGGCGGTGTTCTGGGCGCTGGTGTCGCCGCCGCAGGCGTTGCCGCCGTGAACTGGCCCACCATGGGCAAGATCGCCGCCAGCTGGGTGATCTCGCCGGTGCTGGGCGGAGTGATTGCGGCGCTGTTCCTCGCCTTCATCAAGGCCAAGATCATCTATCAGGACGACAAGATCGCCGCCGCGCGCCGCTGGGTGCCGGTGCTGGTCGGTATTATGGCCGGCGCCTTTGCTGCCTATCTCGCGCTCAAGGGCCTGAAACGGATCGTCAAGATCGACCTTGAGACGGCGCTGCTGATCGGCGCCGGCACCGGGGCGCTGTCCTATGTGATCACCGCGCCGCTGATCAAGCGCCAGTCCGAAGGCATGGAGAACCGCAACAAGTCGCTGAAGACGCTGTTCGGCCTGCCGCTGGTGATTTCCGCCGCCCTGCTGTCCTTTGCCCATGGCGCCAACGACGTCGCCAACGCGGTCGGCCCGCTGGCGGCCATCGTGCATGCCACCGAGTTCGGCGATTTCGCCTCCAAGGTGGCGATCCCGACCTGGGTGATGGTGATCGGCGCCTTCGGCATCTCCTTCGGCCTGTTCCTGTTCGGTCCCAAGCTGATCCGCATGGTGGGCAGCCAGATCACCAAGCTGAACCCGATGCGCGCCTTCTGCGTGTCGCTGTCTGCGGCCATCACCGTGATCGTGGCCAGCTGGCTGGGCCTGCCGGTGTCCTCTACCCATATCGCTGTGGGGGCCGTGTTCGGCGTCGGTTTCTTCCGCGAATGGCATATGGAGCGCCGCCTGAAGAAATCCGCCGAGGGCCTGCCGCCGGAAAAGCGTATCGCCCCCGAAGAACGCCGCCGCCGCAAGCTGGTGCGCCGCAGCCATTTCATGACCATTATTGCGGCCTGGGTCATCACCGTGCCCGCCGCCGCGCTGCTGTCAGCGGTGATCTACCTGTTGCTGAACGCCCTCGTCGGCTGATCCGCAATGCCGTGGCAATTGGAACCCCCCGCGCCAGCCGGCTGCGGGGGTTTTTCTTTGCCCGGGCGCCGCGCCCGACCAACAGGCAAGGTTCTATCCATGGAATGGGCCGCGGCAGGCAGCAGCCCGCCGCCGCGCAAGCCGCAAAAGTCAGCCGCCCATGCACCAGCGCATGACAGCTTTTTGCGCGTGCAGCCGGTTTTCCGCCTCGTCAAAGATCACTGACTGCGGGCCGTCCATCACCGCCGAGGTCACCTCTTCCTCGCGGTGGGCGGGCAGGCAATGCATGAACAGCGCATCGGGCTTGGCATGGGCCATCAGGTCATCGTTCACCTGATAGGGCCGCAGCATGTTATGGCGGCGCTCTTTGGATGATTGGCTGTCATGCATCGACACCCAGGTATCGGCCACAATCAGATCGGCGCCCTCAACCGCTTTGAACGCGTCGCGTTCAATGGTCACCTTGGCACCCGCCTTGCGCGCCAGACCGATGAATTCCTCCTCCGGATCCAGCTGTGCCGGGCCGGTGAAGGTGAGGTCGAACCCGAACTGCCCCGCCGCATGCAGGAAAGAAGCGCAGACATTGTTGCCGTCGCCGGCCCAGACCACCTTCTTGCCCTTGATCGGGCCGCGGTGCTCCTCGTAGGTCAGGATGTCGGCCATGATCTGGCAGGGATGGGTGCGGTCGGTGAGGCCGTTGATCACCGGCACGTCTGCATAGTCCGCCATCTCGGTCAGCACGGTTTCGTCAAAGGTGCGGATCATGATCATATCAACATAGCGCGACAGCACCCGGGCGGTGTCGGCAATGGTCTCGCCATGGCCCAGCTGCATGTCCTTGCCGCTGAGCACCATGGTCTGGCCGCCCATCTGGCGCACGCCCACATCAAAGGACACACGGGTCCGGGTCGAGGGTTTCTCGAAAATCAGCGCCACCATCCGGTCCTTCAGCGGCAGCTCATCGTCCAAGGCGGCCTTGGGGCGGCCGAGGCGCGCCTGTTTGGTCGCCTTGGCCTGATCGATGATCCCGCGCAATTCGGCAGGGTCTGTTTTGTGGATGTCGAGGAAATGGTTCATGTCGGTTTCGCTTTGTTCTGGCGAAGGCCGGGGGCGCTGCCCCCGGACCCCCGGAGTACTTCTGCAAAGATGATGATCAGGCGGCTGCGACCTGGGCGGCGGTTTTTTCCAGACGGCTGACGGCCTCGGCGATGTCTTCATCAGTGAGGGTCAGCGGCGGCAGCAGGCGGATCACATTGTCTGCCGCCGGCACGGTGATCAGCTCGTTTTCATAGCCTGCGCTTACCACATCACTGTTCACCGCCTTGCATTTCAGACCCAGCATCAGGCCCGCGCCGCGCACCTCCTCAAAAACCTCCGGGTGATCGGCAACCAGCCCTTCCAGCTTTTGCCGGAAAAGGCCGGACTTGCGGTTCACATCTGCCAGAAACTCAGGCTCGGCAACGTGATCCATCACCGCGCAGCCGACCGCACAGCCCAGCGGGTTGCCGCCGTAGGTGGAGCCATGGGTGCCCGCGGTCATGCCGCTGGCAGCCTCTTCGGTGGCCAGCACCGCGCCCAAGGGAAAGCCGCCGCCGATGCCCTTGGCCACCATCATGACGTCCGGGGTGATGCCCGCCCATTCATGGGCAAACAGCTTGCCGGTCCGCCCGACGCCGCATTGCACCTCATCGAGGATCAGCAGCAGGCCGTGTTCATCGCAGATCTGCCGCAGCGCCTTCAGTTCGGCATCCGGCACCGGGCGGATGCCGCCCTCGCCCTGCACCGGTTCGATCATGATCGCGGCGGTGGTCCCGGTAATGGCATTGGTCAGGCCATCCAGATCGCCAAAGGCCAGATGCACGAACCCGGGCAGCAGCGGGCCGAAGCCCTTGGTCATCTTTTCCGACCCGGCTGCGGCGATCCCGGCAGAGGACCGGCCGTGGAAAGAGCCGTCAAAGGTGATGATTTCCACCCGCTCCGGCTGGCCCTTGTCGTAGAAATACTTGCGCGCCATCTTCACCGCCAGTTCGCAGGCCTCAGTGCCGGAATTGGTAAAGAACACGGTGTCGGCAAAGGTATGTTCCACCAGCTTGTCCGCCAGCGCCTGCTGTTGCGGGATCTGGTAGAGGTTTGAGACATGCCACAGGTTCTGCGCCTGGATGGTCAGCGCCTCCACCAGCGCCGGATGGGCATGGCCCAGCGCATTCACCGCAATGCCCGAACCCAGGTCCAGAAAGCGTCGCCCGTCCGCCGTGGTCAGCCAGGCGCCTTCGCCTTTGACGAACTCAAGCGGTGCACGGTTATAGGTCGGCAGAACGGACGGGATCATCAGGATCATCCTTTTCATGGAGTGAAGCCAAAGCTGTGACTCAGCAAGGGCCTTAGGTCAACGGTGGGTCAACGGTTTTGGGAAAGCAGGAGCGCCGGAAAACGGCACAACGGATCAAAGGGCCGATTACGCCAGGCGGCGTCGGCGTCGCGGAAGGGTGATATGTGCGCGTTTGATCATAATGCGGTTCCATAATGGAGGTTTGGTCAAAAGAAAACCCCTTTTGGGAGGGCTGGACCGGCAAACCGGCACATGCGCCCGGCAGCCGCTTCTTTCTGGTTCGAAATACTCCGGGGTGAATTGGCCCGCGGGCCAAGAGGGGCAGCGCCCCCTCTTTCCTTCAAGCCTGCGGGGCAGCGCTCCTCTTCCCGCCAAGCCTGCGGGGCAGCGCCCTTCTTTCCTTTCAGCCTGCGTGGCTGCCTCCGCCTTTGCCGCAGCGGAATGCGGCTGGCAGCGATGCGTTTCCCCTTGCATCCCGCGGCGGCTTGCCGCACCGCTTGCCCATGAGCCGAAACACACCGCAGAACCCGCCGCTGGCCGCCGCCCTCATTCTGGCGGCAACAACCTTCATTGCCGGCACCACCCTGCTCGCCAAGGCGCTGGGAACGGATCTGCTGGGCACGCCGCTGCACCCGCTGCAGATCAGCCATGGACGGTTTGTGTTTGCCTTTCTGGCAATCTCCGCGTTGGTGGTTGCGCTGCGGCCCAGGTTCCTCCGGCCGCATTGGGGCTATCACATCGGCCGCACCGCCTTTGGCTGGGCCGGGGTCACGCTGATGTTTGCCTCGGTCGCCTATATCCCGCTGGCCGATGCCACTGCGATCACCTTCCTGAACCCGGTGTTCGCCATGCTGCTGGCCATCCCGCTGCTGGGAGAGCGGGTCGGCCCCTGGCGCTGGGGCGCGGCGCTGATTGCCATGATCGGCGCCATGATCCTGTTGCGGCCGACCCCGGCCAGTTTTCAACCCGCGGCCCTGCTGGCGCTGGGGGCGGCGGCGGTGATGGGGCTGGAGCTGATCTTCATCAAGAAACTGGCAGGCCGCGAAGCGCCCTTGCAGGTGTTATGGGTCAACAACCTCCTGGGGGTGATGATTGCCAGCTGCGCGGTGCTGCCGGTCTGGCAGATGCCCAGCCCTGCGCAATGGGGGGCGCTGGCCGCGCTGGGGCTGCTGATGGCCTGTGCCCAGGCCTGTTTCATCAACGGCATGGCCCGCGCCGATGCCTCCTTTGCGGCGCCGTTCAGCTATGCCACGCTGGTTTTTGCAGCCTTTTATGACTTTCTCGGCTTTGGCGCGGTGCCGGATGCCATCTCCTTGCTTGGCGCCTTTATCATCCTGGCAGGCGCCGCCATCCTCGCCTGGCGGGAAGGGCGGCCGGTTCCCCCGGCCGGCCGCGCCGCCGCCGCCGCGCACAGGTCCTAGGCGGCCGGCCTTCACGAAAGTTATTTCCGCTGCGCGGCCCGCCTGCGACCTCCGCGTCGAAAACCGGCATTTTCCGGGCATTTTGCGCGCCACCCTGTCCTGTAACAGGAGAGGAGGACGCAGATGCACGAGAGGCGGATACCCGAATGGCTGCGCCATGCGCCGGTGCCTTCGGTGCGGGATTTTGGCATCCTGGCCGGGCTGGAAGCGGTGGTGCGCGGCACGCTGATCTCGGTCTTTCCGCTGATCATGTACCGGGCCTTGGGCGATGCCGGGCTGGTGTCGGCCTCATATTTTGCTGTCGGCATCCTGTCGCTGCTGGCCGGGCTGATGATCCCTGCACTGATCCGGCTGGTGCCGCGCCGCTGGGCCTATTCGCTGGGGGCGCTGATGTTCATCGCTTCGGCCGGATTCGCCATCGAAGGCAGCCCGGCGTCGGTGCTTGCGGCGCTGGCGCTGAACACGGTGGCGGCGGTGACCACCTTCATCTGCTTCAATGCCTATGTGCTGGACTATATCTCGCGGGTGGCGCTGGGGCAGTGCGAAACCTCGCGGATGTTCTATTCGGCGCTTGGCTGGACCGCCGGACCGGTGGCCGGCGTGCTGCTGCTGGAGGTCTGCCCCCCTGCCCCGTTCCTGATTTCCGCCGCGGCCGCGCTGCTGATGCTGGCGGCCTTCTGGTGGATGCGGATGGGCAACGGCAAGCAGATCGCCCGTGCCCGCGGCCCCGCCTCCAGCCCGCTGGCCTATGTGCCGCGCTTCCTGGCGCAGCCGCGGCTGGTCGCCGGCTGGCTGTTTGCGGTG
Source organism: Leisingera sp. (assembly GCF_034669605.1). Lineage (GTDB taxonomy): Bacteria > Pseudomonadota > Alphaproteobacteria > Rhodobacterales > Rhodobacteraceae > Leisingera. Next base: position 1,387 of record NZ_JAXMOX010000140.1, on the reverse strand, counting down.
ATCCGCTCGGCCGGCTGGTGGATCTATGTGGTCTACCTGCCGATCTTTGCGATCGAAAAAGGCTTGGGAGAGGAGCTCGGCGGCATCCTGCTGTCTGTGACCAACGCGGCTCTGTTCAGCGCGCCGCTGCTGCAGCGCTGGGTGCAGCGGCATTCGATCCGGCTGGCGGTGCAGACCGGCTTTCTGGGGGTGACGGGCTGTTTTGGCGCGGCGGCCCAGGCCCAGGGCTGGCCGCCAGCCGCGATCGCTCTTGGCTGGACCGCCGGACCGGTGGCCGGCTCGGCAGCGCTGATCCTCTTGGATATCTGCGCCGGGCTGCCGTTTTTGATGGCGGTCAAGCCCTCCGAGCGGACCGAGATGTCAGCCGTCTATTCCAGCTACCGCGACATTTCCGGCATTCTGACGCCAGGGGTTGCCTGGCTGGTTCTGCTGGCCGCGCCGGTTGCCGGGATCTTTGCGGCAGGCGCTGCGGCCACTGCAGCGGCAGTACTGCTGGCGGGCAACCTGCATCCGCGGCTTGGGCGCAGAAAACCGGCGCCGGCGCCCGGCGAAAATCCGGTTCCGGCAGAATAGCGGCGTCAGGGTTTCAACCGGTAGCCGGCGCGCAGCATGGCCCAGGCCAGCAGGCACACCCCAAAGGTGGCGCCGCTGCAGACGGCCAGCCCCAGCCAGGGCGAGCTGTCCGAAGTGCCGATCACCCCGAAACGCACCCCGTCGATCAGGTAGAACACCGGGTTCAATTGCGAAATCACCTTCAGTACCGGCGGCAAAGCCTCAACCGAATAGAAGGTGCCGGACAGGAAGGCGAGCGGGGTGACGATGAAATTGGTGATCGCGGCCATCTGGTCGAATTTGTCGGCAAAGACCCCGGCGACGATGCCCAAACCGCCCAGGAAAGCTGCGCCCAGCACGATAAACACCAGTGCTGCCAGCGGATGTGCGGGCACGATCTGCAACACCGCCATCAGCCCCAGTCCGATGCCCAGCGCCACCAGCGTGCCGCGGGCCACGGCGCCTGCCAGATAGCCCAGCAGGATCTCCAGCCCCGACAGGGGCGGCATCAAAGTGTCGACGATGTTGCCTTGCACCTTGGCAATCACGATGGAAGACGAGGTATTGGCAAACGCATTCTGGATCACTGTCATCATCATGATGCCGGGCGCCAGAAAGGTCAGGAACGGCACCCCCATCACATCGCCGCGTTTGGGGCCGATGGCAATGTTGAAGATCATCAGGAACAAGGCTGCCGTCATCAGCGGCGCCAGCAGCGTCTGGGTCCAGACCGCCAGGAACCGCTTCACTTCGCGCCAGGCCAGCGCCTTGAGCCCCAGCCAGTTCACCCGCCCGAACCGCCGCGCGCCCAATTCAACCTGATATCCCCGATCCG
>NZ_JAXMOX010000139.1:0-12626 GCF_034669605.1 Leisingera sp. | reverse complement strand
GTCCTTCACATCGCCGATCACGGTCATCTCGGCCACTTCGCCGGCCTTCTCGCGGCGCTTGTCGACGATCGACAGCGGCGCGTTGATCCGCTTGGCCAGCTCGCGGGCCCGGGCCACGCCGCCGACGTCGGGCGACACCACCATCAGCTCGTCCATGCTGTCCTTGAACTGGTTCTTCACATCCAGCGCAAAGATCGGCGAGGCATAAAGGTTGTCCACCGGGATATCGAAGAAGCCCTGGATCTGGGCTGCGTGCAGGTCCATGGTCAGCACCCGCTCAATGCCTGCACCGGTCAGCATATTGGCCACCAGCTTGGCCGAGATCGGCGTGCGCGCCTTGGTGCGGCGGTCCTGACGGGCATAGCCGAAGTAAGGGATGACTGCGGTGATCCGCTGGGCCGAGGACCGGCGCAGCGCATCGGCGATGATCAGCAGCTCCATCAGGTTGTCATTGGCCGGGTTCGAGGTCGGCTGAATGATGAACATGTCCTCGCCGCGGACGTTCTCATAGACTTCGACGAAGATCTCGCCGTCGTTGAACCGCTCGACGCGGGCATCCACCAGCCCCTGGTCGACACCGCGGTGCAGGCTCATACGGCGGCTGATGGCTTGGGCAAGAGGAAGGTTGGCGTTCCCAGCGATAAGCTTGGGTTCGTTCAAAGTCGGCATTGGCTGATATCCCCAGGCAGCAATGGCAATGTGTCAGATTCGTGATATTGAACCCCGCTTATCATGCACATACCCTCACGCAAAGTTCTAAGCGGGAGATACAGCCTATGGCAGCGTTCGATTACTACTTCTCAACCCTGTCGCCCTTTGCCTATCTGGCCGGCACACGGCCGTGGGAGATTGCCGCCCGCCACGGGGCAGAGGTGACTTGCAAACCTTTGGATATCCTGGCGTTGTTTTCCCGCACCGGCGGCACGCCTCCGGGCGAGCGTCATCCGGCGCGCCAGGAATACCGCCTGATTGAGCTGGAGCGCCAGGCGGCCAGGCTGGGCATCCCTGTCAATCTGAAACCGGCCTATTGGCCCGTCAATCCCGCGCCCTCCTCTTACGCCATCATCGCCGCGCAAACCGCAGGCGGCGGCAGCATGGGGCAATTGGTGCAGTCGATCCTGCGCGCCTGCTGGGCCGAGGAGAAGAACATTGCCGAGGACGCGGTGATCCGCGACTGCCTCAAAGGCGCCGGCTTCGACCCCGCGCTGGCTGACAGCGGCCTCCTGGCCGGCGCCGAGACCTATGCGCAGAACCTCGAGGATGCGGTCAAGGCCGGCGTGTTCGGGTCGCCGTTCTGGGTGACTGCCGAGGGGGCCAGGTTCTGGGGCCAGGACCGGCTCGAAGACCTGGACGCGCATCTGGCGGGGCTGGCGGCGTGACAGCCGCCGGTCCGGACCTGCCCGGGGGGGTGTTTTCGCGCAGTTTCGGCCATGGGCCGCGCAACGTGCTGGCGGTGCATTGCTCGCTGGCCCATTCCGGCGCCTGGCGCCGCCTGGCCGGGGAGATGGCTGAGGACATCACCGTCACCGCCTTCGACATGCTCAGCCACGGGCGCAGCCCGGACTGGGATGGCACCGGCGACTATCAGCTGCTGAACGCTGACGCGGGCCTTGCCTTGCTGGACCGGCCGGCGGATCTGATCGGGCATTCCTTCGGCGCCACCGTGGCCCTGCGGATGGCGATGGCCAGACCGCATCTGGTGCGCAGCCTGACGCTGATCGAACCGGTGCTGTTTGCCGTCGCCAAATCCGATGCCCCGGCGGCCTTTGCCGCCCTAAAGGCCGCCAGCCGGCCCATTGATGCGGCCTGGGCCGCGGCCGATCTCGCGCTGACGGCGCGGCTGTTCAACCGGATGTGGGGCGCGGGAGAGCCGAAGTGGCCCGACATGCCCGAGCAGGCCCGCGCCGCGATGGTGCGCGCAATCCCCGTGGTTCCGGCCTGCTACCCGGCGCTTTACGATGATGCCAACGGCACCCTGGCCCCAGGCGCGCTGGATCCTGTTGACATGCCTGTGCTGCTGCTTCACGGCAGTGAAAGCCCGGCCGTGATCGGGGCCATTGTCGGCGGGTTCAGCCGCCGTCTGGCCAAGGCCCGCGCGCTGTCGGTGCCGGGCGCGGGCCATATGCTGCCGGTGACCCATGCCGTTGAAACAGCGCAGCTGCTGCGCGGCTTCTGGGGCCCTGCCTGACGGTCAGCCGGGCATCGGTGGCAACGGGCAGCCTGACGCTTTGGAATATCCGCCGTCTGCCGCTAAACTGCAGGGCAGGGAACAAGCGGCAGGAGGAATACATGCCTGAACTGGATTTCTGGTATTCGATCGGCAGCACTTACAGCTACCTGACGGTGATGCGGATCACCGATGCGGCCGCCCGGGCCGGCGTGCCGGTGCGCTGGCGCCCGTTCAACGTGCGCCACGTGATGACGGTGCAGAACAACATCCCCTTCAAGGACAAGCCGGAAAAAACCGCCTATATGTGGCGCGACATCGAACGCCGGGCGCAGCGTTACGGGTTTCATCCCAGGCTGCCGGCGCCTTATCCGCTGGCCGAGCTGGTGCTGGCCAATCAGGTGGCCGCCCTGGGCGCCGCCGAGGGCTGGGGCCAGGCCTATACCCAGGCCGCCTACCGCTGCTGGTTCGAGGCCGGTCAGCCCGCCGGGGCGGACCCGAACCTCACCGCTAGCCTGGAGGCCGCGGGCCAGGACCCCGCCCGCGCGGTCGCCGAAGCGCAATCGGATCCGGTTGTGCAGGCGCTGGCAAAGGCAACAGAGGAGGCGATGGCGCTGGGCATTTTCGGCGCCCCCAGCTTTGCCGTCAGCGGCGAAATCTTCTGGGGCGACGACCGGCTGGAGGATGCGCTGCTCTGGGCTCAAGAACACAGCTGATCTGATCCGGGCAGCGTCTTTCCGGCTGCAAATACTCCGGCGGAGGCCCGTCAGGGCCGGGGGCAACCCCCCCAACGGCCTCAGAGCAGCGACAGAAACGCCCGGATATCCTCTTCCGGCACCGACCAGTCGCAGACAAACCGGGCGGTGACCAGCTCCTGCTCCGGGCCTTGCAGCTGCCCGTCCCACAGGTGATAGGCCGCGCCCGCCGCAAAGAGCCGCTGGTGGGTGCTGCGGGGCAGGGCGGCAAAGATCATGTTGGCCTGCGGCGGATGGCTGAACCGGGCGCCTGCCGCCTGCAGCCCTTCGGCCAGCATCGCGCATTTGCTGTTGGCCGCGCGGGCATTGTCCAGCCACAGACCGTCCGTCAGATAGGCCAGCATCTGCGCCGACAGGTAGCGGTGCTTGGAAAACAGATGCGCGCCGCGCTTGCGGCGGTATTCGAATTCCTGCGCATGGGCCGGGTCGAAGAAGATCACCGCCTCAACCCCCAGGCAGCCGTTCTTGGTGCCGCCAAAGGACAGCGCAGACACGCCGGCCTTCCAGGTCATCTCGGCCGGCGTGCAGCCCAGCGACACCAGCGCATTGGCAAACCGCGCACCGTCCATATGCACCGGCAGGCCGAATTCACGCGCCACCGCGCCGAGCCCGGCCAGCTCCCCGAGCGAATAGACAGTGCCGAATTCAGTGACCTGCGACAGCGACACCGGCCCCCGCTGGGGCCCATGCACACCGCGGTTTTCCTCGCCCGCGATGGCTGCCCGCAAGGCGTCCGGCGTCATCTTGTCGGCATCGCAGACCGCGGTCAGCTTGGCGCCGCCGCTGAAAAACTCCGGCCCGTTGCATTCATCCACGCTGATATGCGCCTGCCGGGTGCAGAACATCGTCTGCCAGGGCTGGCACAGCACCGACAGTGCCAGCACATTGGCCGCGGTGCCGGTGGCCACCAGATAGACCGCCGCCTCCGGCGCCTCGAATATTTCGCGGATCCGGGCGGTGACCTGCTCCATCTGCGGATCGGCGCCATAGCCCATCGCATAGCCCTGGTTGGCCGTGGCCAGCGCCTCCAGGATCTGCTGCGGCACCGGGCCGGAATTGTCAGAGGCGAAATGCATGGCAGAAGCTCCTTGCGTGACGGGATGAAACAGGGATCAGGTGGGTTCCTCGATGATGTGGTCTTCCCACTCGTCTTCGGAAATCTCGAATTCGGACACGGTCCAGCCGCGCACCGAGACACCGGCCTCATGCACGCTGTCGGGGGTGCCGGTCAGCAGCGGGTGCCAGTCCGGCAGCGGCTTGCCCTGCCACAGCAGCCGGTAGGCGCAGGTTTCCGGCATCCAATAAGCGTGGGTATCCAGATTGTCCGGCTTCAGCACGATGCATTCCGGCACGAACTGGTGGCGGATCGGATACTGGCAGCAGCGGCAGCTCTCGTCATCCAGCAGGCGGCAGGCAACCCGGGTCAGTGCCACTTCGCCGGTCTCCTCGTCCTCCAGCTTGTTCAGGCAGCATTTTCCGCAGCCGTCGCACAGCGCTTCCCATTCCTTCTGGCTCAGCTTGTCCAGCGGCTTCTTCTCCCAGAAGCGCTTGCCCAGACCCGAGCGGTCGATCACGTCCTTGGCCGGTTTCATAACGCCCCCAGAATGCCGCGCGCCTGGACGCAATCCGCGTCCATCTGTTCGATCAGCGCCTCCAGCCCGTCGAATTTCAGCTCCGGCCGCAAAAACGCCACCAGCGCAACCGACAGCGTCGCGCCGTAAAGATCGCCGGAAAAATCAAACAGGAAGGTCTCGATATTGGGCACCACGCCGCCGAACATCGGCCGCACCCCGATCGAGGCCGCGCCCAGATAGCTGCCGGTATGCGGCCCGTCCAGCACATCCACCAGCACCGCATACACCCCGAATCGCGGCTGATGCAGCCCTTCGATCGACATGTTCGCCGTCGGGAAACCCAGTTCCCGCCCGCGCTGCTCGCCGCCGATCACCACGCCTTCGATGCGGTGCCAATGGCCCAGCATTTCCTTGGCATCCGCAGGCCGGCCTTCGCTCAGCGCGTTGCGGATCGCGGTCGAGGAGACCGCGTGCTCGGAATATTCCATCAGCGGCGCAATGGTGACACCAAAGCCGTATTGTTCGCCGAACCGCTTCAAATCTTCGGCGTCGCCGGCACGGCCCTTGCCGAAACAGAAATCGGCGCCCACCACCACATGCGCCAGCCCCAGCCCCTTGGCGATCACGTCGCGGGCGAACTCCTCGGGCGTCAGGCTCGACAGCGCAGTGTTGAAATTCAGCTCGTAAAGCCGCGCTACACCCAGCTTCTCCAGCCGGTGCGCTCTGGTGTCCGGCCGCATCAGCCGGAAGGGCGGCGCATCGGGCGCAAAATACTCGCGCGGATGCGGCTCAAAGGTCATCACCCCCAAGGGGGCGCCGGGGGCTGCCTTGCGGGCCAGCTCGATCACCGACTGATGGCCCAGATGCACGCCGTCGAAATTGCCGATAGCGACGGTGGCGCCCCGGTCCTGGTTTTCGACGAATTCAAAATCTCTGACGATACGCATGGCGCATGCCTATCCGCACCGCGCCGGCGGTTCAAGCGGCCAGTGGCGGGGGAGGAGGCAACAAACGCACACCCGCCCGGAATCAAGCCGTAAGCGCCGGGCGTGCCATAGGCGCTACTGCAGCAGGTGTTGCGCACCCGCCGCACGCCGTCTTCACCGGATCCTCATGCCGCTAGGCCAGACTGCCAGATGATCGATCACCCGCCATGGTTCCCGCGCGCGGGGCCATGATACAAGGCGCAGGCATCTGTGTGGCTGTCTGCGTATCCCCCGGAGACCGGCCCCGATAATAAGGGGGTCGCTCAGGAATTCCTGTCCGAGCAGGCCCCCGGCGGGGTCTGTCCACCTCCACCCGGCGGCGCCGCCCCCCTTCACGGGATCAGCGCTCAAGGCATGAAACGGAACAGACCGGCAAAGCAAAACCGCCCGAGGCTTAATGCCCCCGGCGGCTGAACCTGCTGGAAAACCGCAGGCTGTGCAGGCGGCAGCCGCCTCAGTCGAACTTGCGCGAGGGCGCCATCACCATGGCTTCGCCGACCAGAACCTTCTTGCCGTCCACCATGCAGCGGCACTCCAGCTTGACCCGGCGCTTGTCGATCACGATATCTGTCACTTCGACTTCTGCCAGCACCATGTCGCCGGGCCGCACCGGGGCCAGGAACTTCAGCGACTGGCTCATGTAGATGGTGCCATGGCCGGGCAGCTGCTCGCCGATCACCGCCGAAATCAGCCCCGCGGTCAGCATCCCATGGGCAATCCGCCCCTCAAAGATGGTGTCCTGCGCGTATTCATCATCCAGATGCACCGGATTGCGGTCGGTCGAAACCTCGGCGAATTTCTCGATGTCCTCATCGGTGATGGTTTTGCGCAGGTAACGCACCATTCCCATCTCGATGTCTTCGATGCAGATGGTTCCGCGCGGCATGTTGTCCAACATTCGATCCTCCGTTCACCCGTTTGACGCCAGGTGTCGATGAAACATTTGCGCGCCCGATTGCCCGCTTGCGCAACTTTATTACTTTGCAACTGCAGAAAATCAAGAGGTTTCTGACAAAAGAAAACCCCGCCCGGTAGGGGCAGGGTTCGGGTGATACTGCTGGGCAGCCCCGCTTGCGGCAGGGGGTCGGGCGCATGTTTACCTAAGAAATCCAATGGCATAGGTCGGCTCGATCTGCTCCTGCGCCGCATAGGCCTGCAGCGCTGCAGCTTCCGGCTGCAGCGATGTTTTTGTCTCGCTGGCTGCCAGCCCGCCGGTGATGAACAGGGAATCGATGCCTTCGCCCATGGCGCCGGCGATGTCGGTATGCGGCCCGTCGCCGATCGCCAGGATGTCGCCGTCGGCGATGTCCGTGCCCAGCTCCATCAGCCGCCGCCGCGCCAGATCATAAATCGGCGGATGCGGCTTGCCGAAATACAGGCTCTCGCCGCCCATCTCGGTGTAAAGCCGCGCCAGCGCGCCGGCGCACCATTCCCGCGTCTCGCCGCGGTCCACCACGATATCCGGGTTGGCGCACAACAGCTTCATGCCCTTCTGCTTGGCATACAGGAACTCGGGCCGGTTCACCGCCGGGTCGGCCTGCGGATCGAACGGGCCGCAGCAGACAATGCCCTCGGCTTCCTGCAGCGGCACCCGGGTGATTTCCACCGGTTCATGGATTACATGCAGCGGCTCGAAAAAGCCCGCATCGCGCTCCCATTCGCCCATGAAATAGACCGATGTGCCGACAGCCCCCGTGAACATCGCCGCCCGCGCGGAATCGCCCGAGGTCGAGATCGTGTCATAGGCGTCATCCGGCACGCCGAACTGCCCCAGCTGCGCCGCCACCCCGGCCCGCGGTTTCGGCGAATTGGTCAGCAGCACCACGATGCCGCCCTGCTTGCGGTAGGCCCGCAGCGCCGCCACCGCCTCGGGAAAGGCGGTGATGCCGTTGTGCACACAGCCCCAGAGGTCGACAAACAGCGCCTTGTAGCGGCCGGAGACTTCGGACAGGGAGTTGATGATCTGGGTCATGGCCGGGCTTTCTCGCGTAATTCACTTGCGGCCAGCTATGGCAGAGACGGCCGGGCTTGGCCAGTGAAAGGGCGCAAGCTGCGCGCGCCGGGCGGGCCGCGGCGGATGCGTCAGCTGCCGTCAAAAAAATTCATGATATCGCCGGCCCGCTGCATCGTGTCAGCATAGCCGAGATCAATCAGCGCGCCAATGTAGTCCGGTTCGAACATCAGGTAGCTTTCGATCCGGCCATCGCTGTTCACCGCCCCGAAACTGCGTGTCAAAATCCGGATCGCGCGCGGCAGTTGGCCTGCATGTGACTGGGCAATTGTGCGCATGTCCTCGGACGGTGTCAGCAGGACGGCTTCAATTGGCCGCAGCGGCGTCTGTTTCTGCGCGTCCGGTCCGAGCAGCGAAATCGTCCGGTTGATCCTGGCCAGGCGCTCGTAATCGGCTTCAAGATTGTCGTTGAACAGAATATCGAGCGCATGGCCGGCGATGTCACCGACGCTCGGGGGCGGGGCTGCCAGATCGGCAGCGGACGGAGGCGGGCTGCTGTCGCGGGTGGTTATGACCAGGATCCGGTCGGCGCCGGTATGGATGGCGGGCGACAAGGGCGAGTTCAACCGTAGCGACCCGTCGCCGAAATAGCCGGTGTCCAGATGCACCGGGGCAAAGGCAAAAGGCAGGGCGGCCGAGGCCAGCATATGCTCCGGTCCGATGGCGGCACGCTCCCCGCGGCGGCGGGAGCGGTGCCAGTCCCGGATTTCCTGGCGGCCTTCGAAATAGGTGACGGAGACGCCCTCGGTATAACTGGACGCGGTAATGCAGAACGCGTGCAGCGCGCCGCTGCGAATGGAATGCTGCAGGTGATCCTTGTTGAATTCCCGGCGCAGCAGGCGGTGCAGCGGCGTGTAGTCCAGCAAGCCGCCGGTGATCGGAAACCCCAGCAACCGGAACGCCGGGGTCATCGCCCATCGCAGGCTGGTCAACAGCAAGGGCAGCGTGCGGGTGTCGTAAACCGAGCTGCTCCTGAGCGACCGCCAGAGCGCCTCCAAATGCCGCGCACCGGTCTGGAAATCATTCGAAGCGACCGCAACAGATGCTGCATTGATGGCGCCCACCGAGGCACCGCAGACGATCTGAAAAGGCGAGCGGCGGCGGGCCGTGATCTCTGCAATCGCCTTGATGACGCCCACATGATAGGCACCGCGCGCGCCGCCGCCTTGCAGCACCAGAGCGGTCTTTTTGGATTGCTGAACTGAAGTTCTCACGCGAAGTCACCCAAGGTCCGGACGGCAGCCAGCAGCCAGCTTAGCAGCTTGGCGGCGGGTGCCAATGGAAACAAGCGCAGATGGCGGCCTTGGTATGCGCGCTGCAGGCTGATTGCAGTCATCCGCATGGGGGTGCCGCACCATTCCCGGCAAAGAAAAAAGGCGCCCCAAGGGGCGCCTTTTGCAGCTGAAACCGGCAGGGCCGATCAGACTTTCAGGTTTGGAATGATCTGCTTTTTGCGCGACATGATGCCCGGCAGCACCACAGTGTCGCCAGCCGCATCGGCGCCAAAGGATTTGCTGGCCACGGTCTTCACCAGGTCATTCGGCACCAGCAGGGTGGCTTCCTCGTTCAGGATGTCGACGACGAACAGCAGCACCTGGTCCACACCGTCTTCGGCCGCCACGGTTGTCATGGTTTCCATCAGCGATGCCTTGCGGTCCAGCACCACGGCGGGCGCGGTGGTTTCCAGCACCGAGACGCGGAATTTGGTGCCTTCGACGGCGTATTCCTTGGAGTCCATCCGCAGCAGTTCCGCGTCCGAGAAGGAGGAGACGTCGGATTTGGCGGCAAACATCTCGGCGGCGTAATCGGCAATATTGATGCCCAGATCAGCGGCCAGCTTTTCGGCCACCGCCTTGTCATGCGCGGTGGTGGTCGGCGAGCGGAATTCCAGGGTGTCGGACAGGATGCAGGTCAGCGCCGCGCCCTTGATGGCTTCCGGCATCTTGGCGGCATCGTCGCCCATCAGGTCGTGCATGATGGTGGCGGTGCAGGCCAGCGGCCGGATGGTGATGTCGATCGGGCCTTTGGTTTCCAGGCCGCCGACCAGCTTGTGGTGGTCGATGATCGCCTGCACATCGGCGCCGTTGATATTGGCGGGCAGCTCGGCCGGGTTGTTGGTGTCGACGATCACAACGGCGGCATCATCGGCCACGTCAGCAATGATCGCGGGTTTCTCGAAACCCCAGCGCTGCAGCATAAAGGCGGCTTCGGTGTTCGGCTCGCCCAGCAGTTTGGGCTCGGCGGCAACGCCTTTCACCTCGTTCAGGTACCAGGCCCAGATGATCGGGGAGCCGGTGGAATCGGTGTCGGGGGATTTATGGCCGAATACTTGGATGGTCATGGGGCAGTCCTGTTCACTCAAGAGGTCCGAAGGGAGATTTGCGCGCCTTATAGGGCTGGCGCGCAGGCTTGTCACCCCGCAGGTGCTGCAATGCGGCCTTGTGCCTAAAACGGGGCGCGCTCCAGGCTGAAGCCCCTGGCTTGCAGCAGGTTCAGCACGCCATTCCTGCCGGGCAGATGGGCGGCGCCGACGGCGATGACGATCCGGTCCTGCCGCGCGGCCAGGATCGGTTTCATCCAGCGCTGGTTGCGCTGATCCAGCAGGCGGCGGTTGTACTGCTGCCACAGACGGGCGGTTTCGGCGCCGGAGAAGCTGCTGTACTGGGCGCTGATCCAGGGGGCGAGCACAAAGGAAGTCCAGACGCTTTGGTCGAAATAGGCTTCAACCGGGGTGGCATCCTCGGGCTTGCCGGATTGCACCAGCTCCAGTTCCAGCGCCAGCATCCGGGCCTGATCCCTGAGCGGCAGGCCGGCGATTGCGGCCAGCGCCTGTTCCGGGGTTTCCAGCGCCCCCAGCGGGATCCGCTTGCGCCGGGCGAAATCGGAGATCCGGTCATCCAGCCCGCGCCGCAGGCCAAAGCCGTAGGGACGGCAGCCGCTTTGCACCACGAACATCGAAATCGCCCAGGGCTGCATCCGGTTCATAGTGTCCGGATTGACGCCGCTCAGCCGGGCCGTCAGCTGGAACCGCTCCCAGGCGTCGCGGGGCAGCAGCTGCCGCAATTCCTGGCCCTTGGGCAGCAGGAAGCTGCGGGCCAGTTCGTCAGGCATCCGGTCCAGGCGCTGGAGGCCGGAGTCGGAGGTTTCCAGATAGATGGCCCCTGCGGCCGCCAGCACTGGACGCAGGGTGCGCATTACCTTGGCCATGCGGGCATCGCCGCCATGCATGGTGCCGATCACGTGGATGGTGCGGTTTGCCTTGGTGGCCACCCAGTGGTTGCCGCGGGAATACGGGGTGGCGGCCATCTCGCGCGCCAGCCGGGCTTCGGTGGCGGCGGGCAGATGGTCGCGGTAGTCGATGCCGCGGCAGGCGGCATGGGCGGCAGGGGTCTGCAGAGCCAGGCCAAGTATCAGGCCAAAGGTCAGGGCGCGTGCAAGTGATATCCGTTTCATCATTAGCCCTTTCCCCGGTTCCGGCGCGACCGCCTGGAGGTATGACCCTAGGGCGGGGCAAGGGGGGCGGCAACATCAAACCCCGGACCGGGGCGTAAATCCCGGCGGCGGATTGCCAAGGCCGCGGCGATTTGCCAGTGATGGGCGATGGAACGCGAAGATCAGCTTTATGCGCCGGTGAAGGCGCTGCTGCAGGGGCAGGGCTATGAGGTGAAGGGCGAGGTCGGCGCCGCGGATGTGGTGGCCTGCCGCGGCGCGGAACCAATGGTGATTGTCGAGCTGAAACTGAAATTCTCGCTGTCGCTGTTTCATCAGGCAGTGGCCCGGCTGGCTGTCACCGAGTTTGTCTATATTGCGGTGCCGCGGCCCAAAGGGCGGCAGGCGCGGCGGATGATGAAGGACAATCTGGCCCTGTGCCGCCGCCTGGGGCTGGGGCTGATCACGGTGCTGGAGGACGGCCGGGCAGAGGTGCATTGCGATCCCGGCCCCTACAGCCCGCGCAAATCAAAGAAGAAACAGGCGCGGCTGCTGCGCGAGTTCCAGACCTTGCGCGGCGATCCCAATGCGGGCGGCGCCACCCGGCACGGCATTGTCACCGCCTACCGCCAGGACGCGCTGGCCTGCGCGGCGCATCTGGCCGGGGCGGGCGCCTGCAAGGGCGCTGCAGTGGCCAAGGCCACCGGCGTTGCCCGCGCGACGCAGCTGATGGCCAGCAACCATTACGGCTGGTTCGAAAGGGTGGCGACCGGCATTTACCAGCTGACCGAAGCCGGGCGTGCGGGGCTGGTGCATTGGGCCGGGAGCTGGGAGGAGGAGGCCGCCGCCGGCCTGCGGCAGAGCGGCTGAAGACCCGGTATCAGCAATAGCTCCGGGTGCCTGCCGGACAGCGGTTCAAGACAATTGAAACCGGTTAACGCCAGGCCTGTTCAGGCGTTCTCATTTTTTTGCTGATTCCGTGTTGACAAGATCCGGGCGCATTCCTAGCTTCCCCTCGTTATCACTCACCTGATGCGAGTGATAACTGCCCTGCCAGGGAGCAGGGTAAAGGATAACAACCTTTGAGCCTTTAAGGAGCTGCAAAGATGGCATTGAAACCGCTTCATGACCGCGTGCTGGTGCGTCGCACCGAAAGCGAAGAAAAAACCGCGGGCGGCCTGATCATCCCCGAGAGCGCAAAAGAAAAGCCGAGCGAAGGCGTTGTCGTCTCCACCGGCGAAGGCGCGCGCAAGGACAGCGGCGAGCTGATCGCAATGGCTGTTTCGGCCGGCGACAAGATCCTGTTCGGCAAATGGTCCGGCACCGAAGTCACCGTCGACGGCGAAGAGCTGCTGATGATGAAAGAAAGCGACATCATGGGCATCATCGAGTAAGCCTTGCGGCTGCTCTGATCCCACCCATCGCGAAACACAAGAATTTCTCTAGGAGAGTGAACAATGGCTGCTAAGGACGTCAAATTCGACACCGATGCCCGCAACCGTATGCTGAAAGGCGTCAACATTCTGGCCGACGCCGTGAAAGTGACCCTGGGCCCCAAAGGCCGCAACGTGGTTCTGGACAAATCCTTCGGCGCGCCGCGCATCACCAAAGACGGTGTCTCGGTTGCTAAAGAGATCGAACTGGAAGACAAGTTCGAGAACATGGGCGCCCAGATGGTGAAGGAAGTTGCTTCCCGCACCAATG